>CAZMTW010000032.1:0-10177 GCA_964569285.1 uncultured Gammaproteobacteria bacterium | reverse complement strand
CGTCTCACCAACATTTGTAATCGTATTGCCGGCAACGTATACGTTCTCACTGCTGGTTGGGCCAGGACCGACTCCAAAATTACCAATATTTGTATCGTCAATCGTCCAGTCCCATGAATAACTATCTGCATCTAACAAATTACATGCTGCATCGTATGGTGTGCCTGTGTAGTTCTGTCTGTTGATATCCATAATAATTGGATTCCAGTACGCATTTTGTATTGATGATGCAGGAGCAACATCAATGGTATCTATTACACATAATTCTGTTGTGTCATCAGCCTTGAACCGCATCGTGTAGGTGCTGGCCATATTCACACCGGTTGAGTTTGTGACTCCTGTAGTAATGGTCAAAATATACCAGGTATCTGGTTGTAAATAGAGTGATGTTGGACCATCAGCAACACTGTCCTGATCCGCGTCTACGCTTGTTTGTGAAACATTGTACTGAAATCCGTATAGTGTTTCAGAATCATATATATACGACCATGTTGTGGTTTGAAAATATCCTGACACAGGCAATGGTGTGTAGGCAGGATCAAATACACCTCCAGAATTATATTGCTCAAGATACACAGTCGAACCATTAAAAGTGCTTGTGTCCATTGGTTGGTCAAACAAAACGCCAATGTTTGCGTTCAAGCATGCTTCGTCCTCATTTGGACGTGGACTTGGGACAGGATAAATACCTTCTGCTTGATTACACTGTGATATATTAACGACATTTGGACCTAATGAACATGGAATATCGTACCCTCGACCATTACTGTTCAATTCTGTATCACCATCATAGACTGTTACCCAGTAATCATCCTGTACCATACTGGAATGCGTATTACCTGTGATTGCAATATCTGACCATGATCCTACTGAGGCAGAATATCCAGTGTCATCGTCGATAGCAAAATTCACGTAGCTACTACCTTCTGTATCTCCAAAGTTCTCTCCAGTCGCAGTAAATCCTTGTGGTGCATTTTCAGCACAGTTCGGAACGATACTACAGAGATTTGGTCTCACAATTTCATTGAACTCAAACATTTGGAGGTCAGAATTTCGTCCATTTGTTGCGTTGATGACTTGAAAATATGCGATATCTCCACTGACCCAATCTTCTTCTAATCCAGTGATTGAATCAATATAGGTCTCTGGAACAATGGCGACAATCTCATCATCTGACCATACCGGACCACATGATGCAGGCAAGTCTACAGATGATTGACGCACTCCATCTGCAGATCGCATCAGTACTGTTCCTGTGATTTCACCAAAATTATCTCCACTAATCGTTACATACTGACCTACTGAGCCATTGTCAGGATCTACAAACGCAATATAAGGGCTTTGAACATCAAGGATTGATGCAGATGGTTCACTAGTCTCTTCTGCAACAGTGACTCGAATAGGCGTATCTTTTGAACCAACTGGCGTACGCATGGCGATTTCTGTGATCGATTGTTCATCATCATACATGCAGACGTCACCGACTGCTGTATTGGTCACCACATTGCCGAGATGTTCAGGACTAAAACAGGTGTTAAAACTCTCACCAGCCCACACGATACTTCCTTCAAGTTGTATTTCTGGATGCGGAGCCAAGTTCTGACCTATAATGTTTAATGTGGTTGGTCCAAATCCGACACACGTTCCTCCCGTACATAACCCAGAGCCACACTCCGAATTAGTCGTACATGATGCGCCGTCTGCTAATCCAGAATACTCACCATAAAAATCCGCACCTGGAGCAAAACCATCAACAACAGGCGTACACTCAGTCGTTTCTCCGGTCTCCCATGTAATTGGCACTTCAGGGTCACCAGGAAGATGCCCTAGAAAGTTGTCAACAGGATCACCTTCGGACACAACGTCAGCGTCTCCGTCTAGTGGATTTCCGCATGAATCTTGTAATGATCCTGCAAAATTATCTGTAGGATCCCCACCATAGAGTCGCGGGCTGTATAGGGAATACGATTCAAGAGCTGTCTTTGGTCGGGCTTGAGCAAAATCAAATGCACCTCCAAAATTCCAGTTTCGTAATTCGCGAGGCTCTACCCAATCCGGCGCAACAGGTGCAGCAGTCACTCCAGCACCATCAAGTACAAAAGAGGTATCGTCATTAAATGTAGAAATACGCATGGATTCTGAGAAATCAAAATTCACAACAGTATTCAAACAAACATCAAGTGTTCCGTCTGCAGGGAAAGGTGAATTTGCTGTCACTTCAACCGTTGGAGGAATAGTGTCGGTTTCACCTCCTGTTGTGTATGACCACACGTAGCTGGTATCCATTGCAGTACGATCATCAATACTATCTTCAGATGTTGGATCTTCACTCAGGATGCCGGAACTTCCACCAACCACAACAGCTTCATATGATGTAAACTGTTCCAAATCTGCGTCAGGAACTAAGTTAAAGTAACGAGTTGAATCACCAGGTCCAAATCCAATAACACCCGCAACTGTATTCCCCTGACAAGTTCCTCCTGCGCACAAACTGGATCCACATTGGTTATTAGTGACACAAGTTGCCCCACTTGGTGAACCGCCAAGAACTTGTAAGTAAAAATTATCCGGTGTCACTGTTGTCTTGTCGACATTCAAGCTCGTACGCACCGTGACGTCATAACAGAGATATATTCCGGTATCTCCTGCTTCTGGATTTGTTGATTGCACATAAAAATTTGACCCACCACTTGGAATACCGTGACAACCAACACAGCCTGTCCCATTATTTCCACCGTAGGATGTTCCTCCTGTGGCTCCGAGAAATACATTTAAAATCCATAATACAATTCCCCATGCTGAAAGAATAATAACTAAACCAATAAGAGCATTTTTTAGTATCTTTTTTGCCTGATCTACCTTTTCTTCATTGCCATTGGAGGTCATCCACACGATTCCTCCGTAAATAACGAGAATAACAGCCAGTAGAGCAAGAATACCTAAAAACCAACTAATTAAATACAAAATAATCTCAACAGGGCTTCTGTCTGAGAGTGCGAGTCCCTCAATATTGGTGTTCACCTGAGCCAGAACTGGAAATGCACTAAGAAAAAAGCCTGTGGTCATAAAGAATGCCCATAGACCTTTTTTCTTTCCTCGTTTTGATTGTTGACCCTCAGGCATGATGAGAGTTATTTGTTTTTATTAGTTTAGCACTTGTTGAACCACCTGCTTCACTTTGTTTCCATCTGCTTTTCCTTTTAACTCTTGCATTGCAGCACCCATGACCGCTCCGAAGTCTGCTCCATTCATGCGCTCAGCTATTGTGGTCACTATCTTGAGTATTTCTTCTTCTGTCATCTGTTCTGGAAGGTACGCTTCAATAATTTCTCTTTCCAGTTTTTCCTGTTGTACGAGATCGTCTCGACCTCCTTCTGCAAATGCTGCTTCTGATTCACGCCTTTTTTTAACTTCCTTACTGAGAATTGCCGTCACCTCTTCGTCTGATAATGCTTTCTTCCCGTCCGCTTTTTCCGCATTGAGAAATGCCGCTTTAATCATGCGAAGGACAGCAACCTTATCTTTTTCTTGCGCCTTCATCGAAGTCGATAGATCAGATAAGATTGTATCCTGCATGCTCATGCTATTTCTTTATTTGTCTTTCTTTGGTGCGTTTCTCTGAGATCCGTACTGAGGTCGTTCTTCGATCTTGCCTATCTTGATCAAATATTCGCGCTCTGCTGTTTTTTTGGCTCGACGCAGTGCATCGGTCCGAACTTTACGTTTGTTTGGTTTAGGTTCAAGGAATCGACTTTTCTTTTTTTGCTTAAGAAAACCGAGAGAACGTACTGCTCGACTAAAGCCACGCATGAGGCTCTCGTTTGATTCGTTGTCGCCTTTATCTTTCTTTACCACGTTGTTGTACTCCTTTCTAAATTAAATTACTAAATCTAGCGATAATATAACACTATCATCAGGCTATGTCAAATCTACTACACAACAACTTTTATAGGCTCCCCTCCAACAAGATGTACATGAAAATGCTGTATTATTTGACCACCGTCATCTCCTGTATTTGTAATCACTTTATAGCCAGATTGTTCGATTCCCTGCTCTTTTGCAATAGCTGCTGCTTGAAGCATTATTCGCCCCAAGAGCTCTGCGTCCCCTGACTCAAACCCATTGAGGTCATGAACATGTTTTTTTGGAACAATAAGGATATGCACAGGTGCTTTTGGACGAATATCTTTAAACGCAACAATATCCTCGCCTTCATACACTACATCACCTTCTGCTTCTTTGTTGATAATTTTACAAAAAATGCATTCTTCCATGTGTGTCGACTTAACTATTTAGACGTTTTTTTAGTGTCGCAATCAGTGATGATTGCACAATGCTTTCTTGAGAGTTACTTTCCATATCTCGAACGATGATAGTGTTGTCAATCATTTCTTTTTGTCCAAGAATGAGAGTAATTTTAGCTTCGGCCTTATTTGCAAGCGATAATTGGTCTGATAGTTTATTCTTGCTGATGTTAGAAGCAACCGCGATACCTTCTTTGCGTAATTCTTCTAGCAACTTAAATGCTCGCTTTCGTGCGGTCTCCCCTATTTGAGCGAGAAACACATCTGGTTGTACTGATGAACTCACTTCAACATTAGATGACTTCAGCGCAAGAACAATTCGCTCAATACCCAATGCCACTCCTACCGCAGGCGTTGGTTCCGCTCCACCGAGGTCTTCTACTAAATAATCATACCGCCCTCCACCACCAAGAGATGTTGGATGTGTCTCTTCTTGCTCAGATTTCAGTATAAATTCAAATGCGGTACGTGAATAGTAGTCCAATCCTCGAACAAGTCGCGGCTCGAGATGATATGTAATGTCTCCTTCATCCAAATATTCCAATACTTTCATGAAGTGATCTTTGCAGTTGTCACAGACATGATCAATAGATTGTGGAGCTTCGCCACTAATCGCTCGACATGCTTCTTCTTTACAGTCGAGTAATCGAAGTGGATTTTTATTCAAACGAATTTTGCAATCCTCACAGAGATTCTTTCTGTTGGCCTTGTAGTAGTCTTTGAGAACGAGAATATAATTTGGACGACAATCACGACAACCAATTGAATTGACCTGAGTCATGATTTCTAATCCAATATCACTTAACAAATGACTGCAAAGGGAAATAACCTCTGCATCAAGAGCAGGTTGATCAGATCCAATAATTTCCCAATCCAATTGATTGAACTGTCGGTATCGGCCTGCTTGAGGACGATCATATCGAAACAGCGCGCCTGATGTCCATAACTTCACCGGTTTTGGAAGATTCATCATCCCATGTTCAATATATGAACGAATAATGCCAGCTGTAAACTCTGGTCGCAATGCAACCTCGTCTCCACCTTTTGTGGTGAAACTATACATCTCTTTATCGACAACATCAGTTCCTAAACCAACGGTTCGAACAAATAGCTCTTCCATCTCGACCACAGGTACATCTATGCGATCATATCCATATGCGCGCGAGACCTGCGCTGCAGCTTCGAGAATATATTCTGTGTACACCTGCTCTTGTGGTAATACATCTCGCATACCACGTAGTAACTTCATTTTTTGTAACTTCTTCTTTTTTGGCTGTGCTTTTTTCTCCGAAACTGACTTTTTTTCTTCTGAAGCCTTCTTTTTAGTTGTGTTCTTTGGGGTCACCATATTTAGTTGTACTCTATTGATGAAAAATGATCTAATCGATTAAGTGGCCATGCTCGAAGCCATGTGCGTCCAATAATACTATCTGGCTCTATAGGTCCAATGACACGTGAATCTTTGCTTTCGTTTCTATTATCTCCCATTACAAAATATTGGTCGTCACCCAATTGTACTTTTTGCTTACCAAACGTTTCTACACTCACATCAAGATATTGAGATTCATCAAGTTTCTCATCATTTATATACACAGACCGATCTTTGATCTCTATTGTTTCTCCTGGTAAACCTATCACTCGCTTAATGAAAAACTGTGATTGTAAATCGGGATTGCGTAGTACAACAACATCTCCTCGCTGCGGATCGTCAAAGCGATATGTAATTTCATCGATGATCAGGTATTCTAAATTATGGAAGTTCGGCTCCATAGATGCACCCTTCACATAAAACGGTTGTATTAAAAAATATCGTACTGGAATGATAATTGCCAGTGAAATGATAACAACCTTCGACACTTCCCAAATGAAGCGTAGATAGCGTTCTGCAATACGTTTTATGTGTGATGTATTCTGTTCCATAATTTTTTGAACCAGCAGAGTATACCATGCAAAAAGGTCTAAGTCAAAATTGACATTATGTATGGTTCCTACTATAATGATCTCCGTTATCCGTTCTTTCATCTTGGTTAAACAAAGCGTAATACATGACAACAGAGCCAAACGACGATTTAGAGTCTGAGCCGGTCGAATCGACTGTTGAGGTCACCAACCTCACTGATAGACATGTTGATCTCAGTCGGCCATCAGGAAGCCATCCTATTCGGAAGCTTATTTTTTTATTGGTCGGAATTCTACTCATCGCGGTAGTTGGATATGGCATATATTTGTATAAAATAACAACGAGCCAAATTATTGAAAGCGATAATGAGACCGGTTTTTTTGGTCAGATTCACCGTATTATTGACGAGGATGTGCAGCCGTTGCGCGGTGAAGAAGATGATCGCGTAAACATACTGCTTCTCGGACGAGGTGGATTGAACCATCCAGGAGGTACACTCGTCGACACAATTATGGTTGCATCATACAAACCTTCAAGCAATCAGGTATCATTGCTCTCATTGCCTCGTGACTTGGTTGTACCAGTCTATCCAAATCCAGACAGTGATTATTTTGAATATAGAAAAATTAACTACACAGTGGAACTTGGGGGCATAGAGTTAGCAAAAGAAAAAGTGAAGGAAGTAACTGGTTTGGATATTCACTATTACATCATGGCTGACTTTTCTGGATTTCGAGATGTCATTGATACGCTTGGAGGATTAGACGTGACCGTTGAGAATACGTTTACCGATTATCAATACCCTGACTACAACTATGGGTATCAAACTATTTCGTTTCAAGAAGGTGTAAGCACGTTGTCTGGTGAAAAAGCGTTGCAATTTGCCCGATCACGCCATGGAAACAATGGAGAAGGTTCAGATTTTGCCCGAGCACGTCGTCAACAGATTATTTTGGAAAGTTTTAGAGATAAGGCTCTATCAGCAAGCACGATTCTCAACCCTTCAAAAATATCTGGGGTATTGAGTGATGTAGGTAATCATGTTGAAGTTGATATGGAGATTTGGGAACTGAGTCGTTTTGCATCCATTGCACAACATGTTAACAAAGATGAAATTATCAATAAGGTAGTCGATAATGGACTCAGTGGATTGGTGTATTCAGAAATCTCAAGTGAAACCGGCGCATATGTATTAGTTCCGCGTGCTGGACTTGGTGATTTTAGCGAGATTAATCAACTTGCACTCAATGTGTTTGAATCTGGAATTGTCATGCAGGAGCATTCTGTGGTTGCCGTACAAAATGGAACCTCTATCGAGGGACTAGCTGGAAGAACAGCCACTGTATTAGAGGGAGCGGGAATCGAAGTCAACGGCATTACGAACGCTGTCCACAATAACGTTCCACATACGGTTGTCTACAATTTAAGTTCAGAGGACAAAACGAGTACGGTCGCAACTATTGAAGAACAATTAGGTGTAACAGTTCTTAAAGCGAGCCTACCGTCCAGTAGCGAATCTGCTGTACGTTTAAGTACAGATGTCGACCCATCGATTGTCGATATTTCGGCACTACCAGAACATGTAGACTTTATTATTGTTCTTGGTAATGACCAAGATCGTGCTACGGTACAGACCGCGGTCACGGATGGTGATGTAAATGCTTTATGATTTCTAAAAGTAATCGACAACGCGTTGCCATTGTTGGCCGAATGAATGTTGGAAAATCAACATTGTTTAATCGTTTGACTGAATCGCAAAAAGCGATCACCTCTTCGTGGGCTGGAACAACGCGAGATGAAAATACCGCAACAGTGATTTGGCGCGGACAAGAGTTTGATTTGGTTGATACCGGCGGACTTGATGTCAAAGATGATGAGCAGTTAGAGGAACGAGTGATTGGTGCTGCACGACGAGCAATGTCAGAAGCAGATCTTATCTTGTTAGTGGTCGATGTAAAAGCTGGGTTGCTCCCGCAAGATAGAAAACTGATTGCAGAATTACGAGGTAGTACTGTTCCGGTGTTTTTGATTGTGAACAAAGTGGACACTACATTTCAAGAAGATTCAGTCGCAGGTGAGGTGCATACAATGAATATGGAACCATTTTATTTGGTTTCTGCTACAACTGGTCGAAGTACAGGTGATTTGTTAGATGCGATTCATAATGCTCTGGAAAGTCGTGTTTCTGCAGATGTGCCAGATGAACGAACAAAGGTTGCAATTGTCGGGCGTCCAAACGTGGGTAAGTCTTCTTTCTTGAATTCAATTTTAGGAGAAGAACGAGTGATCGTCGCTGATCAAGCACACACCACCCGAGACACGAATGATATACCCTATACGTATAACGGTCGCGAGTTTTTGTTAATCGATACAGCTGGTATTCGAAAGCGATCGAACGTAGGAATGCGCTGGGCAGATAAACGCTTGGGTCAAATAGAAAAAGAAAGTGTGCGTGGTGCAATTTTTGCCATGGAGCGGGCTGATGTGGTGCTACTGGTATTGGAAGCACAGATGCGAATCACGGCTCAAGATAAAAAAATAGCTGACTTGGCGAATGAACATGGCAAAGGCTTGATACTCGTGATTAACAAGTGGGATTTAGTTGAAGAAAAAGATTCAAATACCATTACAGAATTTACTGATTACTTTGACCAAGGGCTTCCCTACTTACGGTGGGCTCCGATGGTGTTTACCTCTGCGACTGACCATTTACGCGTTCGAGAGACACTGGACTTGGTTATGAAGGTTGCTGAACGATATGAAAAAGGTTTGTCAGATGAAGAACTGGAACCAATATTTGCAAAAGTCGCAAATAAGTATCATCCGAAGCAACACAATATGCGTAAGTATAAAAAAATGAACGCTGGTTTGGCTGGCCTCACACAGATCGCTGTCCGCCCCCCACGTTTTCAGTTGCTCGCTAAACGACCAAAGGATGTTCCAGCTGCACTTCCAAATATTATTGAGCGTGGTATTCGAGATGCGTATGACTTTGATGGTGTGAAGATCGTTGTTGAGATAACGCAGAAGTAATATCTACACTGTGGAAGTTATGGCGCGAACTTCGGGTAATGCCTCACTTTTTTAGCACTCTTTCAACTCCGTTCTACAGCAACACCGATCCCTTTTCTAGCGCTAGTCGCGCTAATATATGCACTATCGTTGACTCGGCACCTTGATTGAGATTCACTCGATCTGTATGCAGCCCATCATACGATCCACCAGTCGCGCTATCATACATCATTTGCTGTAAGACGTTCTTTCCTAGAAACCAGCTGTAGACTATCTCTGCCTCTCTTTTGTACTGCTCCTTTTTAGTTAACTGATAAGCAATGAGGCATGTTTGCACCATAGCTGCTACGTCTACAGGTTGCTGATCGTGTGTTGCACGTTCTTTGCCACGTACATACCATCCATCCTGCCCAATCGGATGAAATACGCCATCATATATTGTATGCTCTCGCAAAAAATCAAAAGATTCCACGGCCACTTTTTTGTATTCGTCTACCCCAGTTGCAGCATATGCATAGAATAATGCTTCGGACAGCTTGCTATTTGAGTATGATAAATGTTCCTCAAACCAATGCCAGTCTTGTTGTGAATGATCTTGATATCTGGCAACAAGCTCGTCTGCACATACTATTATTTTTTTAATCAAGTGAGGCTGTTTATGCTGTTTATTCATAAAATACATCCCAGCAATTGCAAAACTTATTGATCGCGGCGTATCCAGTTTTGACAATACCTTCAGGCTCTTTTCAAACATCGTGGATGCGCGCTCTTTGAAAGGGCGAGGCAGCCCTTTTGTATTCATGAGATATCCCAGAGACCACATGGTACGCGCATGAGCGTCGCGACTCCAATCTTTTGTATCAACGACCCTATCAATGCTGACCATGTTATGAATAGTTCCATCCCGATCTTGTACGTAATCAATAAACTGCACATACGTATCCATAAACGGAAACACGGC
>CAZMTW010000031.1:0-10194 GCA_964569285.1 uncultured Gammaproteobacteria bacterium | reverse complement strand
TGTATAGTAGACACTACACTGAAACAAAGGAGTTTGTCAAGGCTATGGAGTTAAACGGTTAATCATTCGCGGAAATGGAATAGTTTCTCTCACATGCTTTGTTCCACACATCCAACCCACCAATCGTTCTAAACCAACTCCAAAACCTGAGTGTGGTACGCTACCATATTTACGTAAATCTAAATACCATTCTAGCGGTTCACGGTCTATACCAAATTCCTTCATCTTCTCCACCATCAAGTCATAATCATGAATACGCTGTGAGCCACCAATCACTTCCCCGTATCCTTCGGGTGCAAGAAGGTCAGAACACAATACGCGGGTTGGATCTTCTTCGTCAGGCGGCATGTAGAATGCCTTCACCTTTGCTGGGTACTTATCTACAAAAATTGGCACGTCATACTGAGCAGTTAACGTTGTTTCGTCATCTCCGCCAAGGTCTTCATCTGGCTTGATGTCACTGCCCAACTTTTGCAATTCTACTACTGCCTCTGCATGGCTCATTCGCTTAAACGGTTGTAAACATTTTTCCAATGCTGCAGTGTCACGTTCTAACACTTCAAGCTCTTTCACATTTTTCTCCAATACAGTTTTTATAACAAAATGAATCAACTTCTCCTGAATATCCATGTTGTCCTGCCAATTTGCAAACGCAGTCTCTACATCCATCATCCAAAACTCAGTCAGATGACGACGGGTCTTTGACTTCTCCGCTCGAAACACCGGACCAAAATCAAACACTTTGCCATGAGAATAAATCGCAGCCTCAATATATAACTGCCCACTCTGCGTCAAATATGCTTTATCGTTCTCTCCTTCTGTGTCGCCAGGAAAATAATCCATTTCAAATAACTCAGTCGAATCTTCACATGAAGTAGGAGTCAAAATAGGTGCATCAATCTTAATATACCCTTCAGCATTCAAATGCTCATAAATAGCATTGATGATCGTATTACGTACTCGCTGAATTGCCCACTGTCGTGGTGACCGCAACCAGAGATGCCTATTGTTCAAAAGAAAATCAGGACCATGCTCCTTTTTCCCAATAGGATACTCTTCTGATATTTGAATTGGAGTCACCTCAGAAACCTGCAATTCATACTCTTCCTTTTTAGGATGCTTTGAGACTATACCCTTTAACTCCAAAGAAGACTCAATAGTCAGTGTTTCAGCTACAGCCCATACCTCATCACTCACATCTGCCTTAGCGACAATCGCCTGCGCAAAATCTGCACCATCGCGAATCTGCAAAAACATGATCTTACCAGAAGAGCGCACGTTATACACCCATCCATGAAAGAGCACTTCTTTGTCTACATGCTCTGAAAAATCCTTTATATCTGTATACATAAAATATGGTTATCATTAACTAACCCTCATACAGTACTGATATTTTGCCCAATCGTCAATGAAGTTCCAATGTATATACCACCCATCGAATATCTCGAGACGGGATCCATAAACCGAAATAACGAGAATTTCCACCACCAGAAATAACGGCACAATAATTCAAACCACCAGTATACTCACCTTGATTTTTGCACGCTTCAGTTTGTGCGACAGCATATGAAGCCTCCAAACCCTCACTCCAGTTAAAACGTACTGAATCAATCTGACTCAACACAATCATGCCAACAATCAACGTGCATACGGTGGCGATGATGATTTTAATTTTTTTTGTCACTTGATTTCAATTCTTGTTCTGCGCGCATAGCCACCGCTTTTTCCATGGCAATAGTTTGATCCTTCGCCCTTTCAAAACGAATCACACCTAAATGCTCCTCTACCTTGTCCAACAATGCAGCACGATCATCCTCATGCAAAAATTCAAATTGCATTTCACGTAATGCCTTAATAGTTGGATCCATTTTTGTATCTGCTGTAATAGAAATCTCAAATGCATAATGCAATACACGTCGTGCTTGATCACCGGTATACGTTTTATCAATCACCGTACAAAACCGATTCATTTCCTCCAGCAAACCATCAATTTCATCAAAACGCTCTGCAATAATCTTGCCGGGAATAATGTGTTCTTTATACTCCGCCTGAATGAGATCAACTGCATCATCTTCCCATCCTTGGATTTCTTGTCGCAACTCTTGCAACATCGAATCAACGAGAAAATTAACCAAATCAGTACTGACCGTTTCTGCAGCAACAAGATAAGAAAAAAATTCTGATTTCACATACGGGCTACGCAATGCCTCAGGTGGTTTAGACAACAGAGAAAACACATGTGACCGATCCTCAATCTCGCGTGTAAGTTCATTATATTCCAAAATCGACTCAGCGATTTCCTCAATCTTCGTCAACGTTTTTTGTTTCTCTATCAACGCAAATAATTTCTTTTCATACTCCTGCATCTCTTCTTGAAGATGTTTTTTTACTCGAAACACTTGGTCTTGTGTAACATTCATACGTTTGTAGTTTGTATATTACGTCGCCTTGCGGCCACAATGAAACTATACTTGATGATTTCAATCAACACAATAATACCTGCTGCAACGGCAAATACAACACTCCATTCAGACCAGCCTAATGGTACTGTGTGAAGAATACGTTGTAGAAATGGCATATAAAAAGCCGAAAGCTGAATAAAGAATCCAACCACCACCGCACCCACCAACCACAGATTACTAAAGATGCGCTTTGAGATAATTGAATGACGTAGCGACCGAACTGAAAACACATAAATAAGAGAATCAAGCGCCAATGTCGCAAACACAACTGAGCGAGCCAGATCTAGATCACCAGTTGTCTTCCAATAAAACCAGAACAATCCAAGTGTTCCAAACCCTGTTACAATACTAATCACCGCAGCAAGAACACTCATCTCTCGATTCATTACCGGTTCATCACGAGGTCGTGGAGGATCATCCATAATCTCTTCCTCTTTTGGATCTAATGTTAATGCCACACCAGGCAAACCATCAGCAACAAGATTGATCCACAAAATTTGAGCAGCAGTCAGTGGCAACGGGATCCCAATAAACAACGCCGTAGTGATCAATATGACTTCGGAAAACGCATCTGAAATCAAGTACAGAACCACTTTACGAATATTATCAAAAATACCACGACCCTCTTCTACGGCCATGACAATAGTTTCGTAATTATTGTCCAACAGCACAAGATCCGCAACTTCTTTAGCGACATCTGTTCCAGAGCCAAGCGCCACACCAACATCGGCTGATTTCAATGCAGGTGAATCATTCACACCATCGCCAGTCATCGCAACGACCTTACCCTTCGACTTCCACGCTTCAATAATATTTAATTTATCCTCAGGCGACACGCGTGCATACACACTAATTCGTTCTACAATCGCATTCAACTCTTTCTGCGTCATTTTACGAAGATCGTCTCCCACTAAAATATTTTCCTCACCAACTATAATACCAATCTCCTTCGCAATCGCCATAGCAGTCAATTTATGATCACCAGTGATCATAATAGTTTTAATACCTGCTTTCGCTGTGCGTTCAAAGGTGGCAGCAATATTTGGACGAAGAGGATCCTTAATACCGACAAACCCAACAAAGATTAAATCAGTCACATCACTCTCCTTGAGTTCATTCTGACCTTTAGGGACATCTTTATATGCAAGTGCTAACATACGTAAACCCTTTCCAGATGCCTCAATAAACTTCTCATCAAATTTCTCGCTCACCTTATCTGTAAAATTTTTCGTCTGTGTGCCAATGCGAATTTTAGATGATCGAGCAATAATCTTTTCTGGTGCACCTTTGACATAAATACGCTTACCACCTTTCGGATGGTCATGAAGCGTCGCCATGTATTTACTAGTAGAATCAAAAGGAATAGCAGCAATGCGAGGCTCATCTTTTTGCAATGCTTTCTGATCTAAACCGACGGCAATTCCTGCACCCAACAACGCACGTTCTGTGAGATTACCTACCAACACCGATTCCTTAAAATTATCGTCCGACTGAATGACATGCGCATCATTGCATAGCATTCCAATATTGAGTGCAAAAATTATCTCTCTCAAACCTTTGCCCTCGTGGCGCTCTACCTGATGCAATCCATCAAAATGATAATCATGTGTAATCAAGCTCACCACCTGCATATTTCCTTCAGTGAGTGTTCCGGTCTTATCAGTACAAATGACACTCGTTGACCCAAGAGTCTCTGCAGCTTGAAGCCGCCGCACTAATGCCTTTCCCTTTAAAATCCGTTGCATGCCAATAGCAAGAATGATGGTAACCGCTACAGGAAGTCCCTCTGGAATGGCCGACACTGCAATCGCAACTGCTGTTGCAAAAATCTCAACAAATGGCATGTCTTTAAGCAAACCAACAATTAAGATCGCGACAGAAATAAACAGCACAATAATACCCATGTTGCGTGCAAAACGATCTAACTTCTGCTGCAATGGCGTTGCCTCAGTTTTTGTTTGTGACAGCAGAGCAGCGATACGACCAATCTGTGTTGCAGCACCCGTATGCACTACTAACGCATGGCCAGAACCTCTAGTCACAGTTGTACCAAAAAAAACCATATTTGTTCTGTCTCCAACACCGCTCGATGCATCTACCGGCTCGAGCTGTTTTTCTACTGAGGTTGATTCACCAGTCAGCGCTGCTTCATTTGTTTCTAATTCTACTTCATCAAAAAGACGTGCATCAGCAGGAATCTTATCGCCCGCATCTAATAAAACCACATCACCTGGAACTAATTGTTCAATAGGTACAATCATCTCTTCTCCATCCCGGACCACTTTAGCATCTAACGTAATGACCTGACGAAGCTGCTCAAGCGCTTTCTCTGCTTTGTTCTCTTGAATGAATCCAACAATCACGTTCATAAACACCGCTGCGAGAATAATGTACGCATCTGTTGCATCGTGTAAAAAATAACTAATGACCGCAGCGACCAACAAGATAAGTATTAAAAAACTGCGCAACTGTTTTATGATCAAAAAGAACCATCCAGCTCGCTTGGGCTTAGGAAGGGTATTTTCACCATATTGTCCCTTACGCTTCACTACCTCTTCCTGAGACAAGCCTATACGTGAAGAATCTAATAAGGTAAACGTTTCCTGTGCAGTAAGTGCATGGAAGCTATTTTCTTTTTTTATTGCCTGTATCATACAATACACATCATAACATTTTTGAACATAAAAATCAAGGCTTTTTACCTTGACTGCGTGTCGTTAATAAAATTAGTTTGGACCTGGGCCTCCTTTAGTTGCAAATCGTGCAATGAGAATGGCGATACCAATAAACAATGCAACTCCAAAAAAGAACACACCAACTGCCACAAGAATAGCTTTACGCAACATAGCGCCTTTCGACGTCTCAGGCTGCTCCATCTCCTCAATTTCCATTTCTTTTGCCATCCTCTTTTGTTATTTGTGGGACGTGGAGGATTTGAACCTCCGACCATCAGCTTAAAAGGCTGTTGCTCTACCAAGCTGAGCTAACGTCCCAGATCGTTTCAGCGAACAGATAATATCATTACTCGCCGTCTGGGTCAAGCTCTTCTCCAGGATCTACTGCGAGAGCATCAGCACGTGCTCCTCTTCGTCCAGCTAAGTCACGATCATCATCAAACGCACGGCGTAGTTTTCTGGTTTCCTCTACTCCAGCAACTATCTTTGCATCTGCACGATCTTGAAACGGATCATTCTCCCTACTGTCTTCAGGACGAGTCTCGTCTTGACCAAAATCTCCTGAAGATATATTTTCTCGAGCTTCTTCAATGTATTCTTCAACATATTCTTTAGCATATCCAAGAGCTGCAACTTCATTTTGCCACTGACGAAAAGACATTCCTTTACGTAACTGAGGAAATCGCGACCAGCCCTCTGTCCATGTTACTTCACTCGTAATATTCAGTCCTTCAACAATTCCATCAGAATTTAATGTGACATTTGCCACGTACATATCGAATTCAGTGCCGGCACATTCGGCTGATTTAACATAGGATGAAGGAATCTCGAGCCCATTAATATGAACATACGGCGGATCCAAAACAACCTCAGCACTTGGCGCACTCTCGCCTCCTCCTGGAAGCGCACTATCAATGTCTGTAATTAATTGAACAAAATCTCTAGACTCAGCGAGTAATCCAGGCAACGATGTGAGGTGTTCAGGCGTTGCCTCAAATCGCACATCTCCAACTTGATCTATATGAAATGTGATAACACCATTCAAATCAATATTGAGGCTATCCTCGTCAACGAGAAGGCCTTCATTATTCAGCACCTCTATAAATGCTCCTCGCACGTACAATTGAACCACTGGATCATGCAGTATAAGGCTCTCTTCTCTATCACTAGAAAGTTCTGCTCGTGCAAATACCTCCACCAACCCGTTTAATGGGTCCTCGGGTAATGTACTTTCAAATTCAGCTAACTGTCCTCCAATACTCTCCTCGGTCTCTGCTTCCAGCTCATAATTATCCTCACGTGAGCGCAAAGGCATCAGCTTGTGTGTCTCATCGGCGGCATCTGCAGCTTCTTCTGTTGCCCTTCGTTCAAGTTCAAGCCGATCTGCTTCTACTTCTTCTTCACTTCTAAACTCAACAAGAGGCGTATGCTCTGCAGCTCTTTCTGCTACCATACGTTGTTCCTGAGCCTTCTTCCTTGAGGGACGATGCACTTTAGGCTTTCTTGTCCCTCGAACACGTGGCTCCCCTGATTGTGTTGGATTACCTACCATGTGGCCAGTATAACAGATACTGATGATAAAACAAATAAACAGATCGTACACAGATCCTGTCCCCATTATCGTGGAAAAAAGGGTGGTAATAGAACCTAAAATCCTGTACAATACATCGACTATGGACACCGCACCACATGAACAAAATGCGGGACTGGGAGGGGTTCCACCACATAATCTCGAAGCTGAAGAGGCCGTACTGGGCTCTATTTTAATAGACCAAGATGCAATGATAAAGATTGCTGATACGGTCAACGAAGAAGATTTTTATGCTCAAAAGCACCGCCTTGTGTTTCAATCAATTATTGAGTTGTATGGCAAACGAGAGCCGATTGATGTACTTTCATTATCTAACAGTCTCGATCAACGGCGTGTTCTAAAAGACATTGGAGGTCGCGCATTTCTGGCATCTCTTGCGAACACAGTGCCGACTGCAAGTAACATTTTGCATTATGCTCAAATTGTCAGACAAAAAGCCACACTACGCCGGCTGATCAAAGCAGGGCATGACATTGTCAAAATTGGTTCAGATGAAACAAAGGATGTCGAGAGCATGCTCGACAAAGCTGAACAGTCACTCTTTGGTGTGTCACAGCAATTCATGAAACAAAACTTTGTGCCGATTCAGTCAATCTTAACAGATGCATTTGATCGACTCGATGAAATTCATCGTAGCGAAGGTAAGCTACGCGGTATTCCAACAGGATTCACAGAACTCGATAATAAATTAGGTGGTTTACAAAATTCCGACCTCATCATTCTTGCTGCTCGACCCTCCATGGGAAAAACCGGTCTCGCTTTGGATATTGCACGTAACGTTGCGGTGCGTGGTAAAGTGCCTGTTGCCGTCGTTAGTCTTGAAATGAGTAAAGATCAACTTGGTGACCGCATGCTGTGCGCAGAAGCAGGAGTCGATTTATGGAAAATGCGTACAGGAAAACTACAGAACGATGATGACTTTGCCAACATAGGTCGAGCGATGGGTGGACTAGCCGAAGCACCAATATTTATTGATGACTCTGCCAACGCGAACATCATGGAAATTCGAACAAAAGCTCGTCGACTGCAAATGGAGCATGGAATTGGTTTGTTGGTTGTGGATTATCTCCAGCTCATGGAAGGACGCAGTACAAATGGTGATAACCGCGTGCAAGAAATTGCTGAAATATCTCGTGGCCTCAAGTCGATTGCTCGTGAATTAAATATCCCTGTCCTCGCTCTGTCCCAGCTCTCTCGTGCAGTAGAGCAACAGAGTCCTCCAATTCCAAAACTGTCTCATCTTCGTGAATCTGGTGCTATTGAGCAGGATGCCGATGTGGTGATGTTTGTGTATCGAGAAGAATATTATCAACGAGACACCGACAGAAAACACATTACCGACATATTCATAGCAAAACATCGTAACGGTCCAACAGGACAGTTCGAGCTCTACTTCGATATTGAAAAAGCCTCATTCAAAAACCTCGAAAAACGATTTGCTGATGTTGGTGCTCCTCCGCCAGAAGCAGACATGTAAAACATATGAACCTGATTTTTCTCTACGGACCTCCTGGAGTCGGAAAACTCACCGTTGGCAAAGAACTAGAAAAACTAACCGGATACGAACTCTATCACAATCACGTTGCAGTCGATGCAGCGTATAACAAATTCCCGGAAAACTGGGAATACATATTCGCTTTGTGCCGCACAATGCGATTGAAAAAATTTGAAGACGCTCTGAAGAAAAAACAAAATGGATTGATCTTTACATTTGTCTATGGAAAATTACACAAAAGTGATGATGAGTTTATAGCAGAAATACATACACTCTTCGAGCAATACAAAGGAACAATTCATTATGTTCGTTTGAGTTGTTCTGTTCCCACATTGAAACAGCGTGTCACAAACCAATCAAGAAAAAAATTCAGAAAAACGCAGTCAGTGAAACGCCTAAATGAATTAATGGAAAAATATGATATCGTCTCAGAAATACCACACAGCAACAGCATAACAGTGAACACAGACGAGCTCTCTGCAATTGAAGCTGCACACGAAATACAGGAGCATTTCAAGCTCTAAGACGGCTTGTCAGTGGGCCCATATTCGGGTACAATCAGTAGACGAGAATAACTAATATCATTGAATATGTTTCAAAAACTCAAGCAATATAAAGACCTACGAGACACAGCAAAAACTGCACAAAACGTTCTTTCTGGAGAGACTGTACACGCAGAAGGATTCGGTGGAAAAGTTGGTGTCGTAATGGATGGTAACCAAAAAATTCTATCGATTGACATCGACGAATCAGTACTCGCTCCAGCACACAAATCAGAGATTGAAAAAGGTGTCAAAGATGCCATTGAAGAAGCAATGAAGAAATTACAGCGCGTGATGTTGAAAAAAATGAAATCTGGTGAACTTGAAATGCCTGACATGTCCAAACTGTCATAAATAACATGAAGTCAACGCCGCCGTCCATTCAGCGCCTTGTACGAGAGTTCAATAAACTCCCGGGCATTGGATCCAAAACGAGCGAGCGTTTTGTGTTTCATTTGCTACGACAACCAAAAGAAGAAATTGAAGCTCTAGCAAATCGTCTTCTAGAAATAAAAGAAAACGTACAACTGTGTCATCACTGCTACACGTTTGCAGAGGAAGATCTCTGCTCTATTTGCGCTGATTCAACGCGAGACAAGCGTATGGTCTGTGTGGTGGCAGAACCCAAAGACGTGATGGCATTTGAAAATACCGATCAATTTTCAGGTACATATCATGTTCTCGGCGGTGTGATCAATGCCTCCATTGGTATAGGGCCTCAACATCTTCGAGTAGACGAACTCGTAGCACGTATTAGTGCCGATAGCGTCACCGAAGTTATTATTGGCACCAATCCAGACATGGAAGGAGAAACCACCGCGCTCTACATTGCACAACAACTAGAGCCAACAGGAGTCGTTGTTACAAAGATTGCACGAGGACTTCCAACCGGAGCCAACATTGAATTTGCGGACGAGTCTACACTTGGAAATGCGCTTGCCGGCCGACGTTCCATAACAAAGGAATAAAATACACAAAAAAACCGCCACGAAGGCGGTTTTTGAATTGATGTATGTTTACGCTTTGATCTTCTCGATTTCTACTTCAGTAAAATGCTGACGATGGCCGTAGGTTTTTGCATATCGAGTTTTTGCCTTAAACTTGCTGACCAACACCTTTCGGGCACGACCATCTGCTGTTAATACTTTCGCAGAAACAGATGCACCTTCAACTGTCGGTGTACCAACCTTCACATCCGAACCATCTTCCTTGCCTACAAGCAAGACAGAATCAAACACAAACGACTTTCCTTCTTCAGCCTCTTCTAGCTTCTCTACACGAAGAGTTTCCCCTTCTTTGACTAAATATTGTTTTCCACCAGTTTGAATTACTGCAATCATATGTCTATATAGTGTTAAAACGTCCAGATATAACGGCTCTAAACGCGATTCAGAGTATATCATTTGACCTAAAATAGGTCAAGAGATGG
>CAZMTW010000030.1:0-10281 GCA_964569285.1 uncultured Gammaproteobacteria bacterium | reverse complement strand
ATGTTCATCAACATATTCTAATGCATGCAAGGTTGTCCCGTTGGTTACAGGAGGCAATGCATTTGAAAATAGCGTGGTGCGTGCTTTTTGATGCAGTAATTCTATCACCTCTTTTGGACCAGCGATGCATCCTCCATTTGCACCACCAAGTGCTTTTCCAAATGTTGTTGTAATAATATCCACCTTACCCATAACGCCAGCATGTTCATGTGTTCCTCTTCCATTTTCTCCCATAAATCCGGTACAGTGCGAGTCATCAAGAACAACATACGCGTTATATTTGTCTGCCAAGTCACAAATTTCTTTAAGAGGCGTAATGTCGCCATCCATACTAAAGACGCCATCCGTGACAATGCATCGTAGACGTTTGTCTTGTGTTTCTTTCAGGTTCTGCTCAAGATCGGCCATATCCATGTGCTTGAAAATACGACGCTCTGCTTTGCACAATCGAATACCATCAATAATACTGGCATGATTCAGCTCGTCAGTCATGATCGCATCTTCATCTGTTAGTAGCGCAGCAAACACAGCTTCATTTGCATCCCAGCACGAGCTAAAGGTAATGGCGTCTTCCATACCTAGAAATTCGGCTACTTTTTTCTCTAATTTTTTATGCAATGTTTGCGTCCCGCAAATGAACCGTACAGAAGAAAGACCGTAACCAAATTCATCAAGTGTTTTCTTTGCCGCATTTACCATCTCGTCTGTTCCTGAAAGACCAAGATAATTATTTGCACAAAAATTAATCAGTTCCTTTCCATTCACCGTAACTACTGCTCCTTGTCGCCCTTCTAATTGCCGCTGCTCTTTATACAAACCAGCATCACGAATTTCTTGCAGCTGGCTGTTGGTAACCTTCTTTAGCCCGTCATACATAATGTTAGGATTGAATATCAAATAGGAGTTTGGGGAAGCTGCTCATCTTTTCTTCGAGCAGCTCTGTTGTGGCTTCTGATAATTTGATAATTGTTCCATCTCCTTCGTTTAGAATAACTTTCCACATCTTGTCCTGCACTCCATTTGTATGATCCGATAGCACCCGCTGTGCTGTCTGCCATGTGGTAAATACTTGTCGCCCAATGACATTGTAGATTGTGAGTCCCTTCACAACCATTCGGGAATAATTTGGCACAACAAAATCTCCATCTTTAATCCCAAATAAGATTACTTCACCACCAAAACGAGTAGCAGCAATCGTATTATTAAATGTGGAGTTGAATCCTGCCATTTCCATACTAACATCCACTCCTTTGCCATAGGTTATTTCCATAATTCGGTCGATGACCGATTGATCCACGTCGTACTCGTGTTCTTTGTCCTCTTTTCCTACCAGAATGGTTTCGTGTGCACCAAGTTCTTTTGCCATTCTCAGATTATCTGGATTGGTATCAATCCCAATCACTTTTGCAGCACCGAAGTGGCGTGCAAGTACAATAGAAAATAATCCAATTTGTCCGCATCCAAATACTGCAACTCGTGCACCTTGCGTATTTACTTTTGAGAGGGCATGAACTGCGTTCCCAAATGGATCAAACATTGCTGCTATTTCTGGACGAATGCGCTCATGATCAACAACCCACAAATTTTTTGCAGGAATTTTGACATATGGAGCGTAAATACCATCAATGCTAATTCCTAAGATCGATTGGTTTTGGCATGTCTCTTGCTCCCCTATTCTGCATTGAAAACATTTTCCACATGTCACGTGGGAATCGCCAGAAACTGGATTTCCAACTGCAATGTCATATAGATTTTCAACTTGTGAACCCACCTCAACCACCTCACCAACAAATTCATGTCCCAAAATACGAGTGGTCTTCTTTTCAGCATCCAGCGAATCATGGATCATTTCTTTGAATGCAGCACGTTTGAAAATACCTCTATCAGATCCACAGAGACCTGCAAATTGAACTTTCACGATCACAGACAGGGCATCACTTGAATTATTCTTCTCATCTAGAGTCGGCATTGGGATATCTCGTTTCACAAAACCGTGCGACGAATCCCATCCGTCCTCCTTTGTATCTATGGTCAGTGCTGTAATCAAATCACTCATAATATGTTTATTTAATCCTCTTTATAAGAAATGCAAAGAAGCCCCATAGTATCACAACCCATAAGAACCAATCAAGCCGTATATAGTTGCTCGTAAAGCCAGGAAAAACAACTTCAAACAAGATCGAAACGATATAGAGCAACAGAAGAACTCGAAATGAGTAGACCAATAGATCGGCTACTGTTTTTTTGATTGCGTGTTGTTCTTGTTCCTTCATATGTTATTGAAATCGTTGTTGAATCCGTTTCCACAATGGTTCTCGTTCAAACTGGAACGAAATCTTGTTTACTGCAATTTCATACTGCTCTCTGTCAATACCTGGTGCTGATAGTACGAATGATAATTCTTTTCTGTCGCCAGCCACTCCGTCTAATTCAAGTGTTGTTGTTTGTGTGTATGTATTTTTATCGAGAACGGGCGGCGTGTAATCATGAAACAAAATGGCATCGAGATTCTCGATTGATGTGTTGTCGTCAAGTGGTTGTATAAAGTAGTTTGGATTAAACAATGAAGCCTCATTAAAAGCTGATACGCCACGTAGCTGCAGCTGCACATCGTTTGCAGGTATTGTTATTTGACGAATCTGTGTATCATTCGCGCTGTCTTGCGCCGTCCACCAAAATGGTGTGTCCACCTCTGCCACGTTGAGTTTTTCTGCGTCGATGGATAGAGCTTGCACACTCCCCGTATGACTGGTTCGTGCACTTAGTTGTGTCGCTTGTGTAAAGATGATTGTCGGTGAAGGAGTAAGGAGTGGAAACGCATGCGCGTACTCCGCACTATTCACAGTTAGTAGAGATCCTACAACAATAAAATGATGTTGAAATGACTCAATGTGGGTAATGACCATATCATTTGTACTATTCACACGATACTCATACATACCTGGCTCGACCATCGGAACAGTTACGTGCAGTTCTCTCGGTGCAGATATGTTGTTCGTAGCTTCACTATCTCCATCGTCATCCAAAGTCGCCTCGTGAATGAGTGCTCCATCGTGTAACACTTCAACAAGAACTGGATCTTGATTAAAGTCGATATTCATGTCGACGAAAGTGAGTGTCATGTCTAAATCCTCATTCTCAGCGTATGTTGCAAAGCGATGTGGTCCACGAAGATATGGATCGATTACCAGTGGTGTGGTCTCTGACGTATATGATTCGTCAATGTATTTTGCATGTAGTGCGTACTGATATGTTGCTACATGCTGATCTGTTGGTGGCTGCTCAATAAATGAAGCAACCGAATCATATCTTTGTTCCCGTTGCAGTAATGTCAGTCCAGTTTCCTCATCTTTCAATACATCCCATTCAGCCAACGCTTGATCAATAACTGTACTTTGGAAAGGTTGTAATCGAACTGCAAATGGATCTTCTGATGTGACTACACCAAATTCAAGTAATGGTTGCTCAGGATTTGTATATTCCACTGTTGCATGCACTCGGTCGTATGAACGAGGAACCACTACATTAATATATACTGGTTCTCCAACAATGCGCTGATACGCATCTCCATTTTTTAAATTCTGCTCTCGATCTAGTGCTCGTCCTTTTGGATACCATTCTGAAACAAACGCTGATTCACGTTGAAAATCATACGAAAGTGACAATCCGCCAAATACGGAGAAATATTGAACTGCGAGCCACAGAAGCATTCCTCCTGCAGCCAATACAATAACAGCTTTAAATACGCTCATTGATGAGATTTTCTTCATAATGTGGTTTAGTATAGCATATTGACTAAAAAAGGAAGAATATGGTATAGTCATACCGATTTTTATGAATATACTCGTTACTGGTGCTGCAGGATTCATTGGTTCGCACACCACAGAAAAACTGCTTGAATTGGGCCATACCGTTGTTGGAGTGGACAATTTTACTGATTTTTATGATGTTTCATTCAAAGAGCAGAATATTACTGGATTTTCTGAACACAAAGCATTCACATTGGCGCGCGTAGATATTAGGGATCAAGTGGCTTTGAGAGAGTTATTCTCAACACATTTGTTTGATTTGGTTATTCATCTCGCAGCTCAGGCTGGAATTCGATATTCTACTGAACACCCTATTGAAGCGGTTGAAGTAAATGAAATGGGAACAGTCTATATTTTTGACCTTGCAAAAGAATTCAACGTTCCAAAAGTCATTTATGCTTCATCTTCATCCGTATATGGTGATTCAGACGCAGTTCCATTTAGTGAAGATGACAAGCTCAACGATCCTATCTCAATGTATGCCGCTACAAAGGCATCGAATGAACTCGTCGCTCATGCCTACCATCACTTATATGGAATACGCATGATTGGTCTCCGTTTTTTTACCGTATACGGTGAACGCGGTAGGCCAGATATGGCTCCGTATCGTTTTACAGATATGATTATGAACGAAAAAGAACTCACTCGTTATGGCGATGGGTCAATGGAGCGGGACTTTACGTATATCGATGATATTGTGAGTGGAATAGTTGCGTGTATTGATACTGACCTTTCTGATGAAGTTATCAACCTTGGTCATTCAAATGCATATACGTTGAATCATTTTATTGCATCGCTCGAGGACATTATAGGGAAAAAAGCACATGTCGTTGAACTCCCTGTACCTGAAAGCGATGTACGGAAAACGCACGCAAACATCGACCGTGCTCAAGAATTGCTCGGATGGACTCCAAAAACAGACTTACAAACGGGGCTTACTCATTTTGTTGACTGGTTTAAGGTAAATAGAACGTAAAATTTTTTTATGAAATATTCAGTTGTCATTCCAGTATTTAATGAGGCAAAAAACGTTGCTGTTGTGCATGCAGAATTGGTACAAACAATGAATGCATGGGGTGATGTATATGAAATTATTTTTGTAAACGACGGTAGCACCGACAATACCGCTGATGTGCTTTCAACCCTTCGTCCGCTCACTCTCATTTCACTACGCAAAAATTTTGGACAGTCCGCAGCCTTGGATGCAGGAATCAAACATTCAACCGGAGAAATTATTATTACACTGGATGGTGATGGTCAAAATCCTCCTTCTGAAATACCAAAATTGCTACAAGTCATGAGCAAAGGAAATTTTGACGTTGTCTCTGGATGGAGAAAAAAGCGAATAGATCCGTTAATGAAACGTTTTATTTCACGCGGAGCAAACCAACTCCGTCGTATTTTTGTAAAAGATGGTATTCATGATTCTGGATGCTCACTTAAAGTATACAAACGAGAATGTTTTGAGAACATTGATCTGATAGGAGAAATGCACCGCTTCATTCCTGGTATGTTGAGTTGGTATGGTTTCCGTGTAGGAGAAACTGAAGTTGAACATCGTCCTCGCCTTCATGGAAACACAAAATATAACTGGCAGCGCATTGTAAAATCAATGATCGATATTCTCGCTATCTCATTTTGGCGAAAATATTCAAACCGACCTTTGCACCTTTTTGGCGGTTTTAGTTTTCTTTTCATCGGAGGTGGTGGTGCATTAGGCGTGTATATATTTATTGCAAAATTGTTTTACCACAAGCCGTTTGCTGATTCAAACATGCCTCTTCTTGCCGTGTTTATGGTCTTTGTTGGAGTACAATTATTCGTATCCGGCTTGTTGGCAGATATCGCAATCCGACACTATTACTCTGGGGAGCGACTTCCGTATGTGGTACGTGAAGTGATAACGACATCCAAAAAGAATTCGTGAAAGTAGAAAAGCAAACGGTATTAATGATTGCGCCTACGCCTTTTTTTGCGCACAGAGGCACTCATATTCGAATCCTAGAGGAAGCACGGGCACTCGACCAACGCGGCCATCATGTCACGATTATGACGTATCACATTGGAGAGGATATTCCTAAAGCCTATCGCGGATCGATTGATGTGAAGAGAATTAATCGATTATTGTTTTGGTATAAAAAGATTGAGGCGGGACCAAACTGGCAAAAAATAATTCTGGATATTATGCTGTTTCGAAAAGCGCTTTTTTTTGCACTATCCAAATCGCCAACTGTTATTCATACGCACTTGCATGAAGGTGCTCTGATTGGTTGGTGTATTCAAAAATTCCTGTTTTGGAAAAAAATGAAGCTTGTTGTTGATTTTCATGGTGGACTTACGGAGGAAATGGTTTCACACGCATATTTAAAAAACTCATTTGTAAAACGCTTTTTTATTGCGTTGGAGCGATGGATTGATAATCGTGGTGATGTCGCACTGGCGAGCTCATCTGAAAATAAAGAATCACTGCAATCTTTTCGTTCTAAGGGAACACCTCTTCATGTATTGAGCGATGGTGTTGATGGACAAGAATATAGAGGAGAGGAATCGCAAAAGAAACTACGTGAGCAATTGAGCCTTCCCGCGCACAAAACTATTCTCTGTTACACCGGAGCATTTATTAATAACAAGGGCATTCAATATCTTTTAGACGCCTTACCGTTTCTGCAAGACCACTCTGATGCGCTACATGTTGTCTTTGGAGGGTATCCTGGTGTGCGTATTGAAGATTTTGTACACAAGCATCATCTTGAATCATTGGTCAGTGTTATTAGTCCTGTTGATTATTTTACACTACCCGAATTATTGCGCGCTTGTGACTTTGCGGTTGACCCGAAAGATACCACTTCTCACCAGGCTAGTGGCAAAATCTTACACTATATGGCTGCTGGTTTACCCGTGGTCTGTTTTGATCGACCAACAAATCTTGAAGTACTTGGCGATGGTGCATTTGTTGCCCAGAAGGTCAGCGCTCAATCTCTTGCTGAACGTATTCTTGAAGCACTTCGATCCCCATCTGAAATTCAACGTAAAGGAGCTGTGAACTTGGAACAAGTGCAACAGCACACCTGGGCTCGAGTAGGACAACAATTAGAAGAAATATATGCCAAATAAAGTAGGAATTGTTATTGTTACTTGGGATGGATGGGATTTGTTGGAGCGATGTCTTGCAACGGTTGCAGCACAGACTATTGCGGACGACCTACGTATTGTGATTGTTGACAATGGATCAAAGGATGGAACAGTCGAGCACCTTCATGCGGACTATCCCCATATACAAGTCATTGCGCTCCCAGAAAATACTGGATTCGCCTCGCCGAACAACCTTGGTATTGTGGAAGCACTGAAAGATTCTGGCATTGAATATATACTCACACTCAATAATGACATTGAGCTTACACCGACGTTTGTCGCAGAACTTGTTGCAAGCGCAGAACGCCACCCTGAAGCAGGATCGATTCAAGGAAAACTATTTCGTTTGAATAAAAAAGAGATGATCGATGCGGTTGGCATTCTTGTGTATCCCGATATGAGCGCAATGAATCGCGGTCAGTATGATATTGGCGCTCAGTTGTATAACAAAGAAGAAGAAATTTTTGGTCCAAGTGCAAGTGCAGCATTGTATCGTCGTGAGGCTCTGGAAAAAACAGTTTTGCCTGCAGACAACTTTTTTGATGCTGCGTACTTTGCGTATTACGAGGATGTTGATCTTGCATGGAGGTTGCGACTTGCTGGTTACTCGAGTTGGTATACGCCGGACGCTATTTCATACCATGCTCACAGTGCAACAGGTGTGAGTCACTCACCGTTTAAGGCGTATCATATTCATCGCAATCAGTACTTTAATATGATTAAACTACTACCGTTTCCTTTACTTTGTATTGCGCTTGCCATCATGCCATTCCGTTATGTATTATTAGCAAGCAGCGTTCTCAAGAAAAGAGGTCCAGCAGCACAGCTCTCCAAAAAAACAGAAGGCCCTTCTATGGTTGCTATTGTCCTCAAATCGTGGTTACATGTGTTATCGCATCTACCCTACTTGTTGCGCATGCGACGTGCGGTGCAGCGAACACGTGTTGTGTCCGTCCGAACTATCTGGCGATGGTTTAAATTATATCGAGCGAATATTCGTACAATGATCTATGGCCAAGAATCATGAAAACTACAAACATCTCATCTGGACGTTAGCACGTACAGATTTCACGTTGCGGTATCACGGCTCTGTTCTTGGATATGTATGGGCGTTGCTCAAACCCATGTTGACGTTTGCAATTTTGTATTTTGTTTTTTCTTCCATTTTTAACCCTAAAAATAGCGGGCAAGACTATTATGCGATTCAGCTTCTTCTTGGAATAATCCTGTTCACTTTTTTTGCAGAAGGCTCTGGTAATAGCATGAGCTCCTTATTATCAAAGGCACAATTGGTCACAAAAATTTACGTTCCACGTTGGACACTCATCCTATCTGCAACAATAAATGCGGCGATGCTTTTTGGGATGAATATCATTATTCTTGTCGTACTGTTTGCTATAAACAGATTTGTTCCAAGTCTTGGTGCGATTGCACTACTTCTGTTGTTTGTTATCATGATCTATGTACTTATTGTCGCCTTTGGCCTTCTTACAGCTCCACTATTCATTCGATTTCGAGATCTCTCAATGATATGGGAAGTGATCGTTACAGGTCTTTTTTATGCAACGCCGATTATATATCCACTTACGCTTCTTCCAGAAAATATGCGACAGATTATGCTTCTTAACCCATTGGGTTTTATTGTTCACTTCTCCAATCAAGCAATAATTCTTAATCACTTTCCTGACCCGTGGCAACTTCTTCTCTTTGTGGTTATTTGTTTTGTATTACTTGGAATTGGCATTTTGTCGTACCGACACAATTCAAAACGCATTGCTGAATACATTTAGTATGAAAAACTCTCACGAAAACAAAAAGGAGAAGAAGAAGGAACTCGCTTTGCGCGTAAAAAATATTACGAAGACATTTATTATTCCGCATGAGCGAATTGATACGATGCGTGGCTATTTTGTAAACATTTTCAAAAAGAAAACATACGACAATTTTGACGCACTTAATGACGTATCGTTTGATGTGTATAAAGGAGAGTTTCTCAGTATCATCGGAAAAAATGGTTCTGGTAAATCAACACTTCTCAAGGTACTTGCCGGTATTTATAACGCTGAAAGTGGCTCAGTGGAAACTCATGGACGTATATCACCTTTTTTGGAACTTGGAATTGGTTTTAATCCAGAGTTATCAGGAAGAGACAACGTCTACCTGAATGCAACTGTCCTTGGGCTCACACGCAAGCAAATTGAATCGAAGTTTGATGACATTGTTCAATTTTCAGAGCTGGAGCGATTCATTGATCAAAAGCTTAAAAACTATTCATCTGGAATGCAAGTGAGATTGGCCTTCTCCGTCGCTATTCATGCAAACAGAGAAATTTTATTGATGGATGAGGTGTTGGCCGTCGGCGATATTAATTTTCAAAGAAAGTGTCTCAATATTTTCCGAAAGATGAAGCAAGAAGGGAAAACAATTGTTTTTGTGTCGCATGATGTTGGTACGGTTCAAGAATTTTCTGATCGGGTTGTTGTGTTGAACGAAGGTAAAGTGGTGAAGGTGGGTGGACCTAAACGGGCGGTGTATGAGTACAGTCAAATCATGATGAAAGAGGCAGAGAAAACGGAGCGCACGGCTATTGAGATGGAAGAAAATGAAAAAAAGAAGAAGGAGGCCGTGCAACAACGAGGAGCATACCGATTTGCAAAAGTGACTCCGGTGAATGAAAAAGGAGAAGAAAGTCTTGTGTTTGAACGCGGCGAAACTATTGGTATTAAAGTAGATATTGATCTTGACCGAGTAGAGAAGGACCTCTACCTCGGCATAGCTATTCTTGACCGAGACAAGGAAGCATGGATTACCGGTAATAATACCTATTGGGACAAGGTGAATCATCCATGGGTTAAAGGTAGAAATACAGTGACGCTCCAGTTTCCTGATAATTTTTTTCACCGAGGTGAGTTTTTCATTTTAAGTAACCTGTTTATTGGCCATCCTCAAGATAGCGCTATTATTGATACCTATGATAGCCGCGAGAAAAACCAATTCTTTAAAAGTCTTCCTAAAGATAAACGGCAAGGCTTGGTCTACATGGAGCATGAATGGATTCACTCTACACATCAATCCTCATGAGTATGCATAAAGATAATCTCGTAGTCTGCGTCCTTGGGATGCATCGAAGTGGGACTTCTATGGTCACCAGTCTTTTGCATACTGCTGGAGTTAGTCTTGGTTCTCCCAATGATTTGCTCATGGAAGGAGAAGGTGGAAATGAACCAGGTCACTGGGAACACAAGGAATTCTTACGAATCAATGATGAGATTATTGCTACATTTGGTGGTACATGGCTTGAAGTACCCCTTTTTCCAAAGAACTGGGTTAAAGATGAACG
>CAZMTW010000029.1:0-10305 GCA_964569285.1 uncultured Gammaproteobacteria bacterium | reverse complement strand
GATTTACAGCAAAGCTTCTTTAGTCATGGGACAGATCTTTCATCAGGATATGAATCTATATGGGCAGATATCGAAGGTGATCGAAACATGGAATTGCTTATTGTTCCAACACCAGGAACTGTGGGACACGTTCGTGCGTTTGAGCGAAACGGAACATACCTCGGTGGTTTTTACCCTTTTGGAGAAGACTACACCGATGGAATCAACATTGCAGTAGGAGATATGGATAACAATGGAAAACAAGAGATTATTATTGCGCCTCGCGACAATAGAAGCGCTGATGTTCAAGTCTATTCATATAGAAGAACAGGAATGCAGTTCAAACTGCTCAATAGCTTTACCGCATATGAAGATGCATACACCGGAGGCGTGAATATCGCGACAGGAGACATTGATGGCGACGGTGATGATGAAATTTTTGTTGGGGCACGATCTCAAGTAGACGTAGTCAAAACATATAAATGGAAGCGCAAAAAACAACAAGCGGCCGCATGGTTGCAAGCGCGACCATTTCGAGGTGCACAAGCCACACAAGGATTTACACTGGCTAGTGGTGATGTGGACATGAATGGGAAAGATGACCTAGTTGTCGGTTCATATTCTGGTGGTGGGACAGTTCGCGTCTTGGCTCATCAACGAGGAAAAAACTCGATGAAAACCATAAAAGGACGGCGTGTATTCCCATCAGGGTTTGATGGCGGTGTAAGCATACTCGTGGGCAATATTAATAATACAAGCAAGGATGAAATTATTGTGTCGCCGCGTGTGTCAGAACAGTATAGTGGAAGAGTAAAGGTATTTACTGCAAAAAAGAAATCATCTAAAAAAAGACTTAAGTCATTAAAAGGATTTAAACCATTTGGGACACAGGCAACCGGTGAATTATCAATTGCACTGAGTGATGTTGATAAGGATTGGAAAATGGAGTTAGTCACGGCACAAAAAGAAATTGGTCAGCAAATCCGCGTTTACAAGAGAATTGGCAAGGTATTCCAACAAACCGATAAATATGCTATTTATAACAATGGGTTTAACAATGGACTAAGCCTTACTCAATCGCAATAATATGGAAGAAGATACAAAAAAATCAAAAAGTATATTAGGCGCATTGGTACTAGTGGTTACTGTATTACTTCTTGGCTTGCTTGCATGGCAGTTTACAGCTAATACAGACACCTCAACACAGGTTGAAGCAGAAAACGCTAATCCTACATCTGTGACAGATGAAAGTAATAGAAGTGAGATGGTTGTTCTTCATCAAGGGCAGCAGCAGTCCATTCCCGAATTTGGTGTAGCACTTTCCTTGGAATCAGTGAATCTGACACCATGTAACGAAGGCTCAGAAGAGACCGATGGAATGCCAGACGATTGTTCACTACGACGAGGGCAAGTTACCGTAGGCGTATTTCCTATCCAAGGCCTCAACAACGATATACCTACGTCCGATGCGCCTCCAGCAGCTCCAGAGCGTATTATATTTCCGACCGTTCCCGGTACACAGCCAAGTCAGCATTTGATATTACAAATTGTTGAGTACAAAGATGGCGCGGCGCAGATACTTGTGAGAAAAAAAGATAATCTAGTACCAACACAATGAATAAGGACCGATGGTTAGATGTTCGAGAAAACATCAAAAACCAATTTGAAGTAGAATATCAAGGCGAAGAAGAACTGGTAGGTGAGCCCGGCTCCATGGAAGTGATGGAATTCGATGGACCCATGGGCTTTATGCGTGTCGAGTACGTCACTCGTCCTAAAACAGTAGGTCGTAAAGTTGGAGGAGCTCGTCGAGGCGGGGCTCAAAGCAAGGAAAATATGGTGTATTCGCTCGATGAACAAGTGAGCCGCCTTCATATCTATAAATGGAATGAGGAAGAGAGCTCTTGGGAAGAAATAAAAGAAGAACTTTTTTCATAATATATGATTTTTGCACACGGTTCAATTGGTTTTTTCGTAGCGCTTACACGTCATGCAAAATGGAAAAATGGCTGGTTTTTGGTTATTGCATATATTGGTGGGATTTTCCCAGACATCGATCTCTTCTATACATATTTCATTAACGGACTTGCAACACATAGAACATTAGTTACGCATACACCAGCACTCTACATTCTTGTTGCGATACTCCTAGGAGGTGGTCTACTCATCGCTAAGCGTCGTACATGGGCCATAGGTGTGTTGCTGTTTAACATTGGTGCGCTGACCCATATGGTGGCAGATGGCATTGTGGGTCAAATTATGTATGCGTATCCGTTTTCTCACCGATTTTTTGGATTAAGTGATCTAGGAATAGAATGGCTGAATAGTAATATTCTTGCCATCAACTTCATACTAGAAGGTTGTATTATCACCGCTTTTTTCTATGCGCTTATTAGTATGTATAGTGCTACAAAAAAGAAAAGAATTGCATGGACGAGCATACTCCTTGTTACATTTGCGTGCGGTTTGTTTACAGTCGTTGTTGGAAATAACCATATCTATCGTAACGGAGAAAGCTCAGGGTTTGATGATGTGGATAACGATGGCATTGCAAATATATTTGACGATGATATCGATGGAGACGGAATACCAAATATCGACGATCTTGACGCAGATAATGACGGGAAAGGAAATGTTGAAGAAATTACAGAGCATTCAGAGAAATTTTTTAATGTGTGGTATGACCCAACTGATGGAGGATTATTACAAGTACCCGTACGACTTGGTCTTGTGACCAATGATGATATTGTAAGAAAATTGTTTGCGTCCGTTGGTATCTACATCGCTACTGAAATGGAAAAAGATTATACAATCAATCCAGACGGGTATGTTCTTCCTTCTACCAGTTCGAATTTTGATAGAAGCAATGAAAACATTCGAGTGTGGCTAGAGCATCTTGGAAAATTGGAAACAGGGGAGCGGTTTGCACAAGGACGCCATCAACTTGGTGATATTCTCTTTTTCGAAAGTGGACACGTGGCTATTGTGACTGGGATCACAAATAAGGCTGAGCATCAACTATTGGATATTCATAAAAACCGCATCTCTGCAGAGCGGTTTGAAGATGAGCTGGTACAATTGGAAGGCGAGATTACAGCAAGAGGCAAGATGTTATCAGCGACAGCGCTCTATGCAGACGAAACGTTACTTGATGAGAGCGTAGAATAGCGTAGTCAGTAATACACTCAGAACAGCACCTGCAATAACTTGGGCTTCTGTATGTCCTAAGCGTTCTTCAAGTTTTTCTGGAAGATCTTTTCGCGCCTCAGGATGTTCCTTTTGAAGTAAATAGTTCAGAACTTTTCCGTGGTGTCCGAGAGCTCGACGGATACCAACCGCATCTCGAATAAATACGAGCGCAACAAATGCGCCAAGCATAAAGACCGCAGAGTCAAATCCTTCAACAAAACCGAGCATGAGAGCAATGGAGACAAAAAAAGCGGTATGAGAAGAAGGCATGCCACCATAGCTATTGAGATGCCGCCACTCAAACCCAGTTGCTTTCGTTTCTAAAACTACTTTTACAAACTGTGATATAATCATCACAGCAAGCGGAATAATCAGAAGTTGCCAATGTATTAAGAAATCATTCATATGGATAACATTATAGCTGTCATTTTCGGAATAGTCCAAGGCCTTACCGAATTTATGCCCGTTTCGTCTTCAGGGCACCTTATTTTACTACATGAACTTCTTCCTGGGTTCTCTTTCACCGATCCAATAGCATTCGATGTTGCACTGCATTTAGGAACGCTCGCAGCGGTGATTTCATTTTTCTGGAAAGATGTCATTCGATATGTATTGGCAATATTCAGGATTGATAAAACACCTGCACAACAAGAGGATAGGCGATTATCACTATTAATGATCATTGGCATCATTCCAGCTGCTGTTGCTGGCCTCTTTTTGGAAGACATTATCGATATGTATCTTCGATCACCACTCATTGTCGCTGTCATGCTCATTGTGGTAGCCATACTGTTTCTTGTTGTAGAGCGTGTAGATAAAAGTAGATTCACCAAGCAGATGGAGCAGATGACATGGAAAAGCGCATTATTCATTGGTCTGATGCAAATATTTTCGATTCTGTTACCAGGCACATCTCGTTCTGGAATAACCATTGTCGCTGGCATGATGACCAAGTTAAAACGTGATCAAGCTGCTCGATTTTCATTTTTAATCTCCATTCCACTTATCTTTGGCGCGGGCTTGAAAAAATTGATCGATCTTGCTATAGTGGGCCTGCAACCAGAACAAATTCCGGTATTATTACTCGGAACAGTTGCATCTGCGATTGTTGGATATTTTGCTATCAGCATTCTACTGCAGTACTTGGAAAGAAGAACACTGAAAGCATTTGCTTTTTATCGGATCGCACTTGGTATTCTCGTGCTTATCGTTTTTATCTAAACTAGCGTATTCATGAAAATTGTCATTCGTGCAGGTGGTGTTGGTTCTCGGTTGTGGCCGGTCAGTAGAGAACACAAACCAAAGCAGTTCCATCCTCTGACGAGCGAGAAAACCATGCTTGCGGAGGCTATTGAGCGTGTTGGGCCAGTTGCCGAAGTTTTTGATATCTATATCTCAACTCACACAGAAACCGAGCAGTTGGTGCGTTCACAGTATCCTCAGATTCCGTCAGAAAATATTATTGTTGAACCTCAACGCAAGGACACCGCAGCAGCTATTGGTTTGGAGTCCATTATTATTCATAAATCAGATCCAGAAGCTATTGTTGCAAGCCTGGGTTCTGATCATAGTGTTCGACGAGTCGAAGAGTTTCAGCGCATGTTATGGCTGGCCGAGGAGTTTGTGCGTAAGTATCCACAATATATTATTCCAATTGGAATCCGAGCAACTCGACCTGATACCGGATATGGCTATATTCAAATTGGTGAAGTGATTGATACGCTTGAGGGAAAGAATTTATGGCATGTTGATCGATTTACAGAGAAGCCAAGTGAAGTAGAAGCGAAAAAGTTTTTAGAGAACGCTGACTATCTCTGGAACGCGAACATGTTTGTGTGGCGCGTTGATACTATTTTGAATTTGTACAAAAAACACATGCCAGAGATGCACAAGCAACTTATGGTTATTCAGAAAGCACTTGGAACACCAGAGGAGCGTGAAGTGATTGACCGTGTTTATCCGGAGATGGAACGCATAGCAGTGGATTATGCGATTATCGAGAAAACTGACAATATTGCGGCCATTGCGGCAGATATTGGGTGGAGCGATGTTGGTGATTGGGCGCGTCTTAAAGATGAGCTGGCGGAATCCGAAGAACAGAATGTGGCGATTGGCGTAGAGCACATGGCAGAAAAAACAAGCAACACTCTCATTTACAGCACGGAGAAAGATAAGTTTGTTGTTACCATTGGAGTCGAGAATTTGATTATCGTTGACACGGGTGATGCGTTGCTCATTTGTGATAAATATCGTTCAGCAGATGTAAAAGATATAGTGCTAAAACTGAAGGATAGGAAAAAAGGACTATTGTAATGGATATACCAAAAACAGTACAGCCGTGGAAAGTTATTGATTCCACAATCGCGTTTGAAACGAATTGGATCCGAGTTCGTCAAGATACATGCGAGCTTCCGGATGGATCTATTATTGATGATTATTTTGTGGTTGAGAAACCAGATGTTGCAAGTATTGTAGCGATCACGCCGGATCAGCACGTGGTGTTTAATTATCAATATAAGCACGGCATTAAGGAAGTTGTATTTGAAATTCCTGGTGGAATGGTAGACGAAGGAGAAGAACCTAAAGCTGCCGCTACACGAGAGCTGGAAGAGGAAACCGGGTATGTTGCGAAGGAAGTGCATTACGTCACGACAATGATCGGATCTCCAACAAGTGATACAAATCGGTTTCACATTTTTGTTGGGTTGGATGCTGAATGCACAGGAACAAAAAAAATCGATCCACGAGAAGTTATCGAAAGCGAGTTATTGGATTATAACGACATTGATGCAGAAATTGAGAATGGTCGAATAAATGTGGTATGGAGTGTTGGCGCGTTAAAGGTCGCACAACAATGGATAGACAAGAATAAAAAGAGTCGCAATGAATAATATTGATATAAAAAGAATTGGAATTACTGCTTTGATCATTTGTGGTGTTGCAGTATTATGGGCATGGTCAGGAATACACAGGCATATATTAGACAATGAAAGTGCTGTAGAAGTGGTTATTGAAGAGGGAGGTGGAGTAGGTACGATTGCCGCTACATTTGAAGAACTTGGCATGGTGAAGAGCGCATTCTTGTTTAAGCTCTACACAAAACTATCTGGAAACGCAGATCAGCTGCAGGCTGGAACATTTATGGTCGCATCAAATTCTTCCATCAAAGATATTGTGAATCAGTTGTCAGAGGGTGGTGATAATGCAAATGAGATATCAATTACCATTATCGAAGGATGGAGTAGTAGAGATATTGAAGAATACCTTGTCAATCAAGGTCTGCCAGCAGAGGATTTTGTGGAAAGTGTTCAATCATTTACGCCAACCGAAGGCCTAGGTTCATTTATTGAGGGTACAGAGTTGGTAAACGGATATGAAGGTTTCTTATTCCCAGATACATACGCAGTATTCAAGGATACAACTTCAGAGGAGCTAATTCAGCGTATGATTAACAATTTTGAAGCAAAGGTACTCACTCCAGAAGTACAAGAACTCACATCAACATCTGATCTTTCTTTTTATGACGTGGTGACTCTGGCAAGTATTGTTGAGTTGGAGGTGCGAGAAACCCTAGACCGTCAAAAAGTCGCTGGCATCTTCCTGCAGCGCCTTGCAGATAACTATCCTCTACAGTCAGATGTTACAGTGAATTACGCTCTTGGGAAGAAGGATGTGAATACCACATTTAAAGACACTGAGTTCGATTCCCCCTATAATACGTACAAATACGCAGGCTTACCGCCTACACCTATGAACAACCCCAGTGTAGATGCTATAATGGCTGTCCTGCAGCCCGTTTCGAGTAGTAGCTATTTCTTCCTCACTACTGAGGATGGAGACGTTGTCTATGCAGATGATTTTGAAGCTCATCTCGTCAATAAAGCTAAATATGTAGATTAATATGGCAGATATGAAAAAAATAGTATTATCACTTGGCGGATCATTGATCGTTCCAGATGAAATCAACTCAGCATTCCTAAAGAAGTTCCGTGAACTGATTTTAAGTAAAATTGATGAATATCAATTTGTTATTGTGTGCGGAGGAGGGAAGACTGCTCGACGATATCAAGACGGAGGAGCAGCAGTAACGGACATGACCAGTGAGCAACTCGACTGGTTAGGAATTTATTCTTCTCACCTGAATGCGCATTTGGTGCAAAGTGTCTTCGCAGAGAATGCTCGTAATGAAATTGTTGTTGATTATGATCAGCAAATCGAACTGAACACTCCGATTACTATTGGAGCTGGATGGAAACCAGGACACTCTACAGATTTTGACGCTGTGCAAATAGCAATTAATATTGGAGCAGAGCGCGTGGTAAATCTTTCAAACATTGAATACGTCTACGATAAAGATCCAAAAGAGCACGCAGATGCAGTTATTCTCAAAGATCTAACATGGGCTGACTTTAGAAAAATTGTTGGAGATGTGTGGACTCCAGGCCTCAACATGCCATTCGACCCAATTGCGTCAAAACTTGCAGAAGAGCATAAGCTAGAAGTAATTATTGCCAACGGTGGCAACATAGAAAATATTGGTGCAATCATCAATGGGAGCGAGTTCATTGGCTCAGTCATACATCCATAACTTCGCTAACCTTAGCCCAATTTGACACGTTAGACCTTATCGAGTATTATACCTCAGTAAATTGAATAGCCACAGACCGTAGGCATTTTATAAGTCCTGCGTAGGTATACACTCTCAGCTCCGTGCTGTGGAAGGTGATCTGCGCAGAAACGCAGATTTTTTAGAACCAATATTTATGGCAAAAACACGCGTACAGAAAGAAGTAGCACTTGAAGGTCTCAATACAAAAATTGAGAAGAGTAAAGGTGTGGTATTCGCAAAATACATGGGGCTCACGGTTAATGAGATCCAAGAGTTGCGAGGTAAGTTGAAAGAAGAAAACAGTGAGATGATCGTCGCAAAAAAGCGATTGATCGGATTGATGCTTGAAAAAGCTGGATACGAGAAAGACGCAGCAAAAGACATGGATGGTGGAGTAGCAGTGGTATTTGGGTACGAAGATGAAGTCGCTCCCGCAAAGGTCCTCGCCGACTTTGCAAAAGAGCATGATCTAGTTGGATTCCACGGAGGTATTCTAGAAGGTAACTACATCGACGCAGCAACGGTCACGGAGCTTTCCAAGCTTCCAAGTAAGGCTGAGTTGCTCGCAAAATTGGTTGGTTCGCTCAAGAGTCCATCAACTGGCTTTGTGAATGTGTTAAGTGGTAACCTCCGAGGACTGGTACAAGTGTTGAACCAGGTCAGGGAACAAAAGGAAGCGTAAATTATCAATAAAAAAATTAATTCATACACAATTATGTCTGAAGAAGAAAAGAAAGACGCTCCTGCAGCTGAGGCCGCAGAAGCAAAGGAAGATGACAAAAAAGATGTTGTCGTTCCAGAAAAGTTTAAGAAGTTGGTAGAGGAGATCGAACAAATGAGTGTTCTCGACCTTGCTGAATTGGTTGGCATTCTCGAAGACAAGTTCGGAGTTTCTGCAGCAGCCCCAATGATGATGGCTGGACCAGCAGCAGCTGGAGAAGAAGCAGCAGATGAGAAATCTTCATATGATGTTGAGCTCACAGCAGCTGGAGAGAACAAGATCGGTTCAATTAAGGCCGTTCGTGAAGCAACAAGCCTTGGCTTGAAAGAAGCAAAGGACTTGGTTGACGCAGCACCTTCAGTAATCGCAGAAGGCGTTTCAAAAGAAGACGCTGAAGCAATGAAAGCAAAACTAGAAGAAGCTGGAGCAACAGTTACTCTCAAGTAACAAGCGTACAGCATTTAAAAAACCCTCCGACGTATATCGGAGGGTTTTTTAATATCTATAAATCTATGTGCTACAAGCCAATCTTGTATACCCGCGGTCCGTTTAACACATATATCGATGCACTTCCTTCATCCACAACCATGTCATTAAGGTCATCAAACGAATCAGACGTGTACTGTGCAACCAAACTGCCATTCTTGCCAAATACCACTACACGCTTCCCAGTACGATCCAGTATGTAGAGTTGTTCCGAGTTTTCATCTGTGAAGAGTTTTGTACCATGTTCAAGTGTAGGATCAATTTCTGCAAGTACGAAGTCGTTATCTTTTGATCCAGAAGATAAGCGAATAACATTTCCATTATCCTTCAGTACATAGACACTGCCATCAATCGCAAGCGATACTGCATTGGTCAGACTTGCGCTGTCATCTGTAAGCCATGCTTCACCACTTTCAAATGTATCTTCAATGCGACGATGTCGGAAGATCTGCCCATTAAGTGTGTCGAGTGTATATAGACGAACACCAAAGACGACAATATCTGTAATGGTTTGCTCGGCTTTTGCAGTGGTAAGTTCCACCGTTGTAAATGCTTCTGTAATAGGATTAAACAGCGCTTTCGTTCCATCGCTCAATCCAACAATGCCTGTACCTGGAGATGCTTTAACTGCAAATTCAACTGTTGCAGACCTATTTGGCTCACTAATTGTTACACTAGTTGATCGCGTTTCAAGATTGCCTCTATAGACCGCAAGTGAATTCTTATCAAATCCATACATGCTTGCACCCAGTAAAATCAATTTGCCGATCTCTATGTTTGGATTAATAGATGTATAGTCCAGTACCAATTCAGGATTTGCAATTGTTGTGATATTGTTTGCCTGCCGTAGCGCATCAGCAATAACAGATGCCAGTTCTTCCCCTCGTTCCTTGTATGAATCTGATTCAGTCGGAATGGTGTTTAATTGATCTCGTGCTGCAATGAATAGTGCACGAGCTTCCTCGTTATCGTAAATCGCAGCAGCTTTACCCTCGTTGATTTTTAAATCAATTGCAGAAATTGTTTGTGAGTATTCTGTTTCATTTTCTTTGGTAATTTTCTTTTCTCCTCGGGTAACAACTGATTGCGCAAAAATAACTAATACAATGAGTGCAACAATAAAAAATATTTTCTGGAGAACACTAAAGGAACTAAACCATTTTATAATCTGAGATACAAATGAGGCAGCAGTGTCCTTCATTCCTCTTGAACCGCGAGCTCGTTGTTGGCGACGATTTCCTCCGTAGGATGGTGCAGGATTAGGTGATTTTCGAAACACCGCCACAAGACCAACAAATGCTTTGCCTGTTATATTTTAAAG
>CAZMTW010000028.1:0-10639 GCA_964569285.1 uncultured Gammaproteobacteria bacterium | reverse complement strand
AGTGGGATGATGCCAGATGGTGTTGAACTAAATAAGTTCAAAGAAGTAGTCGTAACGCAAAAATGTGAAACGAGTGTTCCAGGGCTCTTTGCTGCAGGAGATGTTACCTCTGTGCCATACAAACAAATCGCGATAGCAGTTGGCCAAGGCGTGTGTGCGGCCCTTTCTGCAATAGAATATATTAATAGACAAGAATAATCTATGCCGGTGAATATCCCAACACCTGAACCGCCAAAGGAGAAGAGCTTTGTTATTCGTGTCATTCTCCTTGTACTGCTTATTTCTGGCATTTTATTTCTTGGCTATTTTGGAAAACTTGTATCTGATTATTATCAAGGTGTTAAAAATGGCACCGTCGATTTGAGTGATTTTGAGAAAGGAGGAATTTCTTCTCTCACCGCAGGAGAAATAACCATCCCAGAAATTGATAATAGCTTCGTCAGTAACTTTCGTGGAGATCCTTTCATTGGGCCAGAAGATGCTGTATTGACCATTGTTGCGTTTGAGGATTTTGAATGTCCATTTTGTGGACGAGTATATCCAATATTCGAATCGGTTATCGAAGAATATTCTGATCGAGTACGATTTGTGTATCGAGATTTTCCTCTTTCTAGTATTCATTCACATGCGCAACTCGCTGCAGAGGCTGGGCAATGCGCAAATGATCAAGGTCAGTTTTGGACATATCAGGGATTGCTGTATAACAATCAAAATCAACTAGCCGAAGCAGATCTTGTCCGTTTTGCCGCTCAGGCAGATATGGATGTCTCTGCATTTGACAATTGTCTTAAATCAGGCGAATATACCAGTGAGGTTCAAGAAGATTTTGATAACGGACTACGTGCTGGCGTAACTGGAACCCCAACTTTTTTCTTCAATGGAAACAAGGTGTCAGGCGTACTAACAAAAAACGGCTTTGATCAAATTATCGATCATTTTTTAAACGCTCAGTAATTCTCCATATGTCTGCAACTATCTACAGCACACCCACCTGCCCTTATTGCAAGATGGCAAAAGAATTTTTTAAGGAAAATGGTATTGAGTTTGAAGATGTTGATGTTGCAGTAGACCAAGACAAAGCAAAAGAAATGGTAGAAAAATCAGGACAAATGGGCGTTCCGGTTATTTCCATCCCTGCAGATATGAGCGTTTCAAAAAAAGAGGAGATTATTGTCGGCTTTGATCGAGACCGGCTAGCAGAATCGTTAGGAATAGCTTTGTAGTAATAACACATTGTATGATAGAAGTTGTACCAGCAATCCTGGAAAAAACTTTTGAAGACGTTCAAAAAAAAGTTCAGCTCATTAAGCCGTTAACTAATTTCATTCAACTCGATGTAATGGATGGGGTCTTTGTGCCGAACACGACGTTTAATAATCCGGAACAAGCAGCAACACTGGATATTGAGATGGAATTACACCTCATGATTGAAAAACCAATTTTGTTTATTCAGAAATGGGCATTGCCAAATGTGCGTCGCATGATTGTTCATTATGAAGCCACAGCGAACCTCGGGCAGATCATCAAGCATGTGAAAGATGCCGGCAAAGAGGTGGCGGTTGCAATTAATCCTAGTACATCAACATTTGACATCAAGGAGTATCTTACTGATTTAGACATGGTGCTGGTTATGGGTGTTGAGCCAGGGTTCTCGGGACAGAAGTTCCACTATGATGTATTAGAAAAAATTAAAGAGCTTAAAAAAGAGCGTCCGGATCTTCTTATCGAGGTCGATGGTGGTGTAAATGAACGAACTCGAGACAAGATTGTGGAGGCAGGAACAGATATTTTAGCTGCTGCGAGTTACTTGTGGAATGCTGAAAATCTTGAAGGTGCGATAGCAACTCTTAAAGGAAAGTAATTCAAACCAAATATATGCCGGGTAAGTCGAAAAAAGCGATACGGTATGTAGTTGCAACAATAGTACTGATATTATTGTTATTTGTATTTTCGCGACCTCGCTCTATAAGTAGCAGTGAGGGTTGTTTAGTGACACCAACCCCAATTTTAAACGGAGAGAAGGTTGAGGGTTGGATGAATGTCGCAAGTTGCTTGGGGCTTGTCTGTAAGGAGGTTCATATATACGAAAGCGAATATTGGAGCGGTGCAGTCGGATGTGGAGGGGGTATATTAGGTATTATCTGGTTCCCAACATCTGATCCTGGTGTATAGGATTTGAGCGATATATTTTTTTATTGCTTGTAGGAGGTAATAAAAAATGGTATACTCTACCCTCGAAAAAGTAATTCATTTACCATGAAATTTTTTATTGATTCAGCTGATGTTGATCAAATCAGAACGGCAGCAAATGTGGGGATAATTGACGGTGTAACGACCAATCCGTCTCTTATAATGAAGTCAGGACGCAATTTTGAGGAAGTTGTCAAAGAAATTACGTCTATTGTAGATGGTCCTATCAGCGCAGAGGTCACTGCGATGGATTATGAAACAATGTTGAAGCAGGCAAAACCGCTCATTAAAATTCACAAAAACATCACCATTAAGGTGCCGATGACAGAAGACGGGATTCGTGCATGCAAAACACTCACAGATCAAGGAGTGAAGGTGAATGTCACATTGGTGTTTCATGTGAATCAAGCATTATTAGCAGCAAAGGCTGGTGCGACATTTGTATCGCCATTTGCAGGACGACTTGATGACGAAGGTCAGGATGGAATGAAAGTTATCGAGGATATGGAAAAAATGTTCAATAATTATGATTTTGATACACAGATTTTGGCTGCAAGTATTCGAAACACAGAACATCTGTATAGGGCTGCAATGGCCGGAGCTCATGTTGCAACAATGCCGCCAGATGTATTTCACAAGCTCTTCAAGCATCATTTAACAGATAAAGGGCTAGATCAATTCGCAGCAGATTGGAAAGAGGCTGAAAAAAATCAATAGTAAAGTTTTTATGGCACTATCACAACCAATTAATGACACAAAAGAGCTCGCATTGCTCGCAAACACTATTCGAGTAGATGTATTAAAGTCTCTTCATAGCACAGGAGGTTCAGGCCACACAGCTGGACCACTTGGTATGGCAGATATATTCACGGTCATGTATTTTCATGCGATGACGCATGATCCTGAAAAACCTCAACTTGAGGAGAGAGATCGATTATTGTTATCAAATGGGCATATTTGTCCAATATTGTACACGGCAATGGCTCATGCTGGCTATTTTCCAGTCGAAGAATTATTGACGCTTCGAAAACTTGGATCACGTTTACAAGGCCATCCACATAGAGAGGTATTACCAGGGCTCGAAACAACAAGTGGACCATTAGGATCTGGGCTGTCGCAAGGTGCGGGCATGGCTCTCACAGCAAAAATGGACGGGGGAAAGCATAATGTATTTGTAATGGGATCAGACGGTGAACAGCAAGAAGGGAATGTGTGGGAGGCAGTGATGTTCGCTGCAAAATATAAGTTAAACAATCTCATTCAGATCATGGATCGTAATTTCATTCAGATCGAAGGCGATACAGAAGATGTCATGCCTCTTGAACCGTTGAAAGAAAAGTATGAGGCCTTTAATTGGAATGTTATTGATATCGACGGTCATAATATAGAAGCAATTATTGATTCGATTAACAAAGCAAAAATACACAAAGAGTCACCAACATTGATCATCGCAACCACCGTACCTGGAAAAGGTGTAAGTTTTATGGAAGATGATCATACCTGGCATGGCAAACCACCAAATGATGAAGAGCTCGATATTGCGTTGAAAGATTTAGCGAAAGTGCGAGAGGGGATTGAAAATGATACCTACGACTATTAAATTTTGAATGAGTATGCCGACCAATAAAGACATGCACCTCCGCTATAAAATTTTTGAAAAAGATTCCCTTGAGTTGGAACCTACACGAAAAGGATTTGGAGAAGGATTACTTGAAGCAGCACAACAAGACGAGAGAGTGGTGGGATTATGTGCTGACTTGACCGATTCCACAATGATGGGAATGTTTGCAAAGGAGTTCCCAGAACGATTTATTCAAGTAGGGGTAGCTGAACAGAATCTGGTGACTGTTGCGGCTGGAATGGCAGCCGAAGGTAAAATTCCGTTTACCTCGTCCTATGCTGCATTTTCACCTGGTAGAAACTGGGAGCAAATTCGAACGACCGCTTGTTACAATAATCAACCCGTTGTCGTGGTTGGATCGCATGCTGGATTATCTGTTGGGCCAGATGGTGCAACACATCAAGCATTAGAAGACATTGCAATCATGAGGTCATTACCAAACATGCAGGTTATAGTGCCCGCCGACCTTGAACAAGCCCGAAAAGCAACGCTTGCAATAGCAAAAGATCCAAAACCAAGTTATTTGCGATTGGCTCGCGCTTCAACAGCACTCGTGACCACAAGCAAAACACCTTTCAAGATTGGTGAGTCGTATGTATATATGGAGGGAACAGATGTAACCATTGTGGCGTGTGGACCGGTATTATACGAAGCAATGCTGGCTGCTCATATGCTAAAAGGCGAAATATCAGTAGAGGTTATTAATGTCGCAAGCGTTAAACCTCTGGATGAAGAAACAATTTTGAAATCAGTGAAAAAGACTGGGGCTGTCATTTCAGTAGAAGAGCATCAAATCATCGGGGGACTCGGCGGAGCAGTGTCCGAATTATTAGCACAACACTTGCCAGCACCGATGGAATTTATTGGTGTACATGATTCATATGGTGAGTCTGGTACGCATGAAGAATTATGGCGCCACTTTGGTATAACACCAGACAACATTATTACCCACATTAAAAAAGTGTTAAAACGTAAATAATGCGTATGAGTATATTGGGACTCACGAAGAGGGGGACATTGGCAATCATTACCGCTTCGGTTATGTTACTTGTGCCATTCTTAACGCATGCTTCAGGATTATTGGTCTCGCCGTATCCTGATCGTGTGTATCAAACAGAGCAGGAGGCTGTTGTCTTTTTTGCTGACGAGAAAGAAGACATGATTCTAACAACCAAGTTTCGAGGCAACGCAGATGAGTTTGCATGGATTATTCCAACACCATCCGAGCCAACAGTGACTCGTGGAAGCTGGGAAACGTTTGTTGCTCTTCGAGATATTACAGCTGTTCCAGCAAATGATTACATGATTAGCGCATATGGAGCAGCGAGTGGTCTTTCTGATTTTAGCATGGAAGAATACGCTCCAGCAGCGCAAGTGATTGAAGTAGAACAAAAAAGTATTGCATACTACGACGTCACTGTATTGGAGGCCAGAACAACAGAAGGTCTATTGGAGTGGTTGAATACAAATGGTTTTTCGTATCCAAGTGATGGAACATTTGTGTTGGATGATTATGTATATGCAGGTTGGTATTTTACAGCTGTAAAGCTGAACACGGACAGTTTAAGTGATTCAACACAAGAAGACATCACAAAAGGGAATAGCGTCCCCCTCCATCTGCAATTTGCTGCTGACAAGCCAGTGTTTCCATTAAGTCTTTCTCAGGTTGCGCGCATGTACTCAACTGAATCTCCAGATGCATCTGATGTGCGTGTGATGCCAAAGCAACCTGACAACATTAATGTGACACTCTACTTCATCACAGAGAACAAACAAAGTTTGCCAGGATTTACAGAACAGTATGCGGGTTACATCTCTGGGGAAGCTATTTCTCAGCTATCGTATGATGTGAATGGAGATCCATTAATAGATGTTCTAGCATCCGACGAACTGGTTATGACAAAGTTGTATCGTAGTTTCCCGGTTGCGGAAATGACGTATGACCTGTATCCACGAGATGAAGAAAATACAAACCTATTAAACGACCAGAGTAAAGCAGATACACAGCAGTTATTATTATGGGGACTTCTCGGGTTTGGGGCTGTGCTAGCTGCTGTACTTGTCGTGGTCATCATTATTATAAGCAAAGATAAATTTAACGTGCGTAAACAATAACACTATGGGAGAAGATATTTTACAACGCGATGCAGCGCCGCGACCAGCCGGAGCTGTAAACAAGAAGAAGGGTAATCATATTTCGGTCATGGCCGGGATCCTCGCAATTTTGCTAGCTATTGTGATGATTATATTTGGAGAGCGTGTACTGTTTGACCTCAACAAGAATTTAAATCCCGCTGTGGTCGACGCTGGTACTTCTGTAAATCAATATGATTACAAAGCTGGTTTACAATACGAGAGTTCAGCCCTGTCGTCACAGCGCATTAGCTATCAGTCCGAAAACGAAACTGAGTATAAGTTGTATCGCATGTTGACTCATAGCGCGTTTGTTATTCCAGTATTTCTATTGATGTTTGTATTGTACTATTGGGTATGGCATAAAAAGGATGACAGTCCATTTAAAGTGGTGGTTGTAGGTTATCTTGTCTTCGGATTTTGGATGATGTTGCGATTGATAATAGAAATTGGTGGATATGTGTTGGAACGCTTTGCAAATATAGGTGTGTATCTGGTACTTCTATTCTTAGCAGCAATCTTTACCTGGTTAATGATTGTGGTACAGAAACAAATAGCAAAAAAGAACAATGGATAAGCAAGCGACCTATCGTATTCGGCGCATTGATCCTGTCAGTGCCGGAAAGATAGGCGGAATACTCATTGGTATTATGGGATCAATCATTAGTGGAGCGTCGGTATTGATTGGAGCTGCTATTAGTACAATGCTCATGAACGAGTATGGATCAATTGTAGGGTCAGGATTTGATTCTTCTCTGTTGGCAGGAATGCTCTTTCCAATGGTCAGTGGAGTACTCATCTACGCGATTATTGGATTCATTATCTCTGCATTAATTGCGGTAGCATACAACTCTCTTCAAGCTCATCTCGGTGCAATTACAATCCATTTGAAACAATAACAATCGTATTATGTATACAGTAAAACACATTTCACCATGGCCAGCCGCGCGGTTTGCAGGTCTCGTTACAGGCGTTTTTGCTCTCATTCCAACGGGTCTCATGATCCTTGAAACATTGGGTAGTTCATCGGTATTTAATGGTGGATCGTCATATGATTCTTGGGTATTTTTGTGGTTGCTCTTGCCAGTTATTGGTGGTGGTTTCTATTTTCTCTTCACTGCCCTCATGATCTGGTTGTATAATGTGATTAACGAAAAAATCGGTGGTATAGAATTAGAGTTAGAATTTGTAGACGAAGGTACTCAGATTAAAGGATAGAGCTGATGAGCATCTCTGTTCCAGAATTTACAGTCGACATTGCCAAAAAAGCAGGCGCGGTACTTATGGAGTATTTCGGCACTGACCTGACGCACAACATCAAGACAACCAAAGACGATTTTTATACAGAAGCTGATATTGCTGCCGAGAAAGTTGTTATTGATGCTATTCAACGGGAATTCCCAAATGATTCAATCCTGAGTGAGGAGGCTGGTTTTTTGGGTGACAAGAATGCAGAGTACCAATGGATTATTGATCCTCTAGATGGAACATATAATTTTGCGCACAACGAGGACGAGTTTGGAACGATGATTGCCCGAGTAAAAGGAAAAGAGTTGGTTGCAGGAGTGTTATACAATCCAGCGAAAGACCAGTTAGCTGAAGCATATAAAGGAGAGCAGGTTCGGTTAAATGGAAAGGGGATTGAAGTCAATAACAATACGACGTTGTTAAACGCATCGCCGGCTATTGGTATTTTATTGAAGCACAACGATGACAAGCTCATGATAGAAATTGATAACAGATTGAATGGCCTGGGATTGAATACAGGTAGTATGCATTCTGCTATTGGAAACACATTTGCGATGTTAACCAGCCAAAAAAATTGCTGGTTAATTAATATGGCATATCCATGGGATATTGCACCTACACAGTTCATTCTACAGCAAGCTGGCATGCTTGTTCGAACGGTCGACGATGTCGAAGTAGACTGGGAGACACATAAAGAAATAATGATTTATGCTCCACCAGGATTATATGAGGAATTACGAGACATGGTAGTAGAAATAAAAAAAGGACTGGTATGAATGCAGATCCATATGATTATTTCATTCGCCTTCTTGGTTTGCCAGAAGAACATACTGAGCAGTTGAAGCAGTATATCGAAATGTTGGAGCGTTCTACTGGGGAGACAGGAGTGCTCGAACGTGCTCAATTACTACATCAGGAACAGTGGTCAACAGCTTTGATGGAAATGGGCCTGGAGAAGGATGCTTCAGCAGAGAGTATTCTTGGGGCATTGCGTGAAAAAATGGAAATAGTCGATAATGCTGTCTGGGAATATTTTCAATCGCCAGATCTGTCTACGGAAGAGTCGTGGCAATCGTTACTGGACACGATTCGAGCAACAACAGAGCCAGCTTCCCGGTCCGGATTTTTCATGAAACACGATGTGGCTCGCGGACTACTCAGAGCACATCCGCCACAGGAGATTATTGACTATTTTGGATATGAGGACGTTGAGGAATTATTATCAAAAGAAAAAATAGAAGAAGTATACTCAGCTTTACGATTTGGTGTATCAGGAGAATGGAACGATGGTTTTTTGAAATTGTATGCAAACCTCACGCCAGAAGATTTTGAAGAGCGCGAAGTCGTGTATGAGTTGATGGATCCCGGGAAGTGGTTTGAGCTTGCACGCGAATTTGCAAAGAAGAAGTTACACCCGAATTCACATCTAAAAGAGATGGGAATTATTTTTGCTATTCCAAATCCAGAAGCTCCTAAAGAAGGGTTGCGTCGTACGCTTACCACAATAGTTTCGTTGATGCTCCACTACCATTACGAGGTGAATTTTTATGGAAAGTATATCAAGCAACTCCAGACGAGTCATTCAGATGAATTTGGGAAATACCTACAACAAATGATTATGGGCGAAGTGTTGGTAGAAACAGTGCCGGCCAATGGAGTACGTATTTCACATCAGTACTATACAAAGAAAGATGAACCAAAACCTATCGGCTACGAGCCACACGTCATGCCAGAGCCGCTTCATTGGCATAAAGGGAGGGAGTTGCTCCATGCGATGCTACAAGATAACGGAAATGCGCTACAGGGGTGGAGTTCATGGTATACTAGTGGACAGGTAGTCGACGGAATGGTCATTTCACTGAATTTTGAGGATAATGTGGTGTCAGGTGACAAGCATAAAACCTACCATTTGTACGAGGTGCTATGGAACGATTTTTATGAACAGTTCTACCCACTCAGGAGTCTAGAGGAACAATTCATTCAGAATATGGACACTGGTCTTATTCCACTAACATAACAATATTTATGTCACGAAGACGCGTATTCATCACCAGACCAATTCCGCAAGAAGGAATAGATAGGATAAAGGCTATCCATACTGTTGAGCTGCGCAAGACAGATTCTCCTATTTCAAGGCAAGAATTGGTTGTGGGAATGAAAAAAGCAGAAGCATTATTATGTATTTTAACAGACAAAATTGATGCGAAGTTGATGGACACCGCTCCTCAATTACAGGTTATATCCAATTATGCGGTTGGTGTGGATAATATTGATATTGCAGCAGCAACAGAGCGTGGCATTGTAGTCACTAATACACCTGGGGTATTGGACGAAGCTGTTGCTGAGCATGCACTTGCTTTAATGTTTTCTGTGGCTCGCAGAATTGTAGAATCAGATACGTTTACAAGAGCAAAGAAATACAAAGCCTGGATGCCGATGGGTTTTCTTGGCCCCCAATTGAAGGGAAAGACGTTAGGAATTATAGGAGCTGGACGAATAGGATCAACACTTGCTGAAGCAGCATATCAAGGGCTAGGCATGAAAGTGCTCTATCATGATGTGCAAAGCAATACGCTTATCGAGAAAAAAGCAAAAGCACAGTATTCCTCATTGAGTGTATTACTTAAGAACTCCGACGTGGTTTCTGTCCATGTGCCATTACTACCATCCACGCGTCACTTGATAGATGCAAAAGAACTTCGACTTATGAAAAAAACAGCTATTCTTATTAATACATCACGCGGACCAGTAGTCGCGGAAAAACCACTCATCAGAGCACTGCAAAATGGCCGTCTACGTGGCGCAGGGCTTGATGTGTATGAATGTGAGCCATTTATTGATTGCGACACAAGCGACCGTTTAGAACTCGTCAAATTGAATAATGTCGTGCTGACACCGCATACTGCTTCTGCAACTGAAGAAGCACGAATTGCAATGAGTGAACTTGCTGCAACTGGTGTCATTGATACTTTACGAAATAAAAAACCAATTAACATTGTAAATCCTGAGGTGTGGTCACACCGAAGGAAATAATCAAACTATATGTCAATAGAACTACTTACAACAACATCTCATACCGTGGGCAATGTCATAGGCGCTATAGGAGCACTGATTATTGTTCTTGGTAGTATTCTTGCTGTTATTCGTTTTATCCGTGGGTTATTTGAGAAACATACAAAAAATGAGGTCATCGCAAAACGGCATATCGATCCTGTGCGTGTAGAATTAGGTCGATACATTAATTTTGGTCTAGAATTTATTGTTGCCGCAGACATATTAACAACTATGTTTGCACCGACATGGTCAGAGATCGGGCAGTTACTTGTGCTTGTATTAATTAGAACACTCATTAGTTTTTTTCTCATTTTTGAAATTAGAAAAGTTGAAGAGCGTTCATCGCAAAACTAATTATTGTCTATGGCAAAACGTGACGTACCACATGATGTT
>CAZMTW010000027.1:0-10934 GCA_964569285.1 uncultured Gammaproteobacteria bacterium | reverse complement strand
TGTACAGCTTATCAGCATTGATGTTACGACAGGTGCGAGTGGAGAGGAATCAGGAATAACGCCAAATGGTGATTTTGCCGTACAAGGGAAAGACGGTGCTGACGCTGAGGCGTCAAAAGTTGGAACTGACTTGTATGAAACAGCGATCATTACAGTGAATATGGAAAAAACTGATTCAAGTTATCAAGGTCTAAAAACATTCCTTGATTCGCTTGAATCATTTGTACCGGTTCTCGATTTGCGACAGTTATCCTTTTCTCCAGATTCTACAACCTATGCATTGCAACTCACGACTCATTATGTTGATGCTCAGTAATATGAATTTTCAAGAAAGAAAACATGCAAGAGAAATCAAACGGCGCGCGAAGCAGTTGGAAGAGCGACCGTCAATTACACCTAAAGAGGTTGTGCTCATTGGTTTGGTTGGTGTTGTTGCTGCATTAGCTCTGTATTCGCAAAATGATGCATCTACTTCATTTGGTTTACTCGATCAACCTGCTGTGGCAACTGAACTATCAATTATAACGTCATTTCGAGATGCTGTGTTGCTTGAGCGACCGGTGTTGGAATTAGATATGACCATGCGTGGAGAAGTGCCTCAACAAATATCTGGCCGTTTGTTTGATGTAGAGTATCCGCCTTCAGTCAATGATCTTACTGTATTAAATACACGTATTGGAGGTGAAGTTGTCTTGTTTTGGGATATGCATTCCAATGTACCTGCGGTGAATATTTATCGAACAATGGAAAAAACACCCATTGTAGATGAGAGAGATGTTGCAACCGTTCCTCTCGAGGTCACTCCTGCAAAGGAAGAACTGATAGCAGAGGGGCTGACTGAGGAAATGTATATTGATGCCGATGTCCAGAATGGTAAGACGTATACCTATCGAGTCGTTTCTGTAACCACTGATGGTAATGTAGTGTATTATTCTCCAGACGCGATAGTGACCGTTGTTCCTGCCGATGTCATTCCACCGAATCCGCCAACACAGGTTGTAGTAGCAGAATATGATCAGCAAGTGACTGGTAGTGGTGTATTGATCACTTGGGTGAATCCTACTGATGAGGATTTTGAGCGGATTGATGTATATGGTACAGAACAGTATGGAACTCGAGGAACGCTACTTGGTAGTATCGAAGCAGATCAAAAGCCGGAATATTATCATGAGGCTGCTGAACCAAATGTATTGTATTACTATACTGTCATTGCAGTAGATAAAGCAGGGAATGAATCGACGTTTGATTATCAACTTCCTGCTGTTGGAAATGTAGAACCGTTTACACCTTTTTTTGCTTCTAACTGATATGTATGAGGGATAGTGATACTGTCGCCGTATTAGAACAGTTGCAGCAACAACAGTTGCTGACAGCGAATCAAATGACGACGATTGCGGAAGAGGCTCGAACTGGGGAAGTGTCGTTGCTTGATTTGATTGCTCAACGTCATTTAGTTGATCAAGAAAAATTAGCCGAAGTGTACGCACAGGTTGTAGGACTGCCATATGTGAATTTAGTGGATCAGGAGATACTTGGAAGTGTGCTAGAGGTTATTACACATGATATTGCCGATAGTTATAAAGTCGTGCCATGGGCAAAGGATGGTAATGTGGTTTCGGTCGGCATGATGGATCCGCATGATTATAAAGCAATTGAGGCATTAGATTTTATTGCACGCAATAAAAAATTACAGTTGAAGTATTTTGTTATTTCAGAGGCCAGTTTGAAATCTGTTATGCGACACTATGACAATTTGGGAGAGGAAGTCGCAGAAGCGCTGTTGTCGAGTGTCGAAGGTGATGTATTTGAAGATACATTAGATACCGCTCGTGAGGAATCTGTGCAAAGTGCACCGGTATCAAAAATGATTTCGGTTATTTTGCGATATGCAGTGGAAGGAAGCGCATCAGATGTGCATATTGAACCAATGGCTGATGGTACACGTGTTCGTTATCGTGTAGATGGTGTGCTACATACGTCTTTACAAGTGCCAAAAAATATTCACAATTCTTTGGTTGCCCGTATTAAAGTGCTTGCGAATCTCAAGCTGGATGAGACACGCTTACCGCAAGATGGTCGATTTCGGATGAAAATTGATGGTCATCAAGTTGATTTTCGTGTATCAACTATGCCTCTGGTTGGGCAAGAAAAGGTCGTGCTGCGTATTTTGGATCAAGAGTCAGGACTCCTTTCATTAGATGCACTTGGATTTGTAGGTCGTAATTTGCGTGTGGTGGAAGCGCATTTAAAAAGTCCGCATGGCATGTTATTACTTTCTGGCCCAACTGGATCTGGTAAATCGACTTCTCTGTACTCAATGTTGCAGTTATTAAATCAGGAAGAGCGTAATATTATTACTCTGGAGGATCCGGTTGAATATAACCTACAAGGTGTTGGCCAAACACAAGTGCATCCAGATATTGGTTTAACATTTGCACGTGGGCTTCGATCCATTTTGCGTCAAGATCCAGATGTGATTATGGTTGGTGAAATCCGTGATAATGAAACAGCAGAACTCGCTATTCACGCAGCACTAACCGGTCATATGTTATTAAGTACATTGCATACGAACAATGCGATCGGTGCTATCCCGCGATTAATGGATATGGATATTGAGCCGTTTTTGATTTCTTCCGCAATGAATCTTATTGTCGCTCAACGCTTGGTTAGAAAAATATGTGAATATTGTGTCGAAGAAGTGGTTTTGCCTGTTTCTACAGAAAGTGATGTGATGCAAGAAATCGCACTTATTCCTCAGGGAGCGATTCCAAAAAATATTTCTATTGAACGACCGTTGAAAGTATTTCGTGGTAAAGGGTGTCAACGATGTGATGAATCTGGTTATCGAGGTCGAATGGCAATTTTGGAAGTCATTGAAATGACTCAACGTATGCGTGATATTGTTGCCGCAGAACAGATGAACCAACATCGTGTGGTAGAAGAAGAGCTACGTGCGCAATCAATGATGAGTATGCGACAAGATGGTATATTAAAAGCATTGCGTGGGATCACGACCATAGAAGAGGTATGGGCTACAACAAAAGAATAATAATATGGATACCGTAGAACAACTTGCAATTCAAAAAATGCTTTCATCGATAGATACGTATCGAGCATCTGCGATGCATTTATCTGTAGGCAATCCGCCAATGATGCGTGTGAGCGGAAAGTTAGTGCCCATTCCAGATCAACCTATTTTAACACCAAGTTTTATGGAGCACCTTGTTCCAACGTGGTTGGATGAAACTGCTACAGAACATTTGCGTACAGAAAAAGATGTAACAATTGCTCGAACATTGGAAAATAAGAAAAGGTTTCGTATTTCAGTTTTTTACCAACAAGGATATGTATCTGCCTCACTCACACTGATCCCATCTGTTATACCCTCTTTGCAGCAATTGGGATTGTCAGAAGCGGCACAGTCTCTCGCAACGGTACCATCTGGTCTCGTACTTATCGTTGGTCCATTTGGCTCGCATCGTTCATTAACACTTGCGAGTTGTATTGAGCATCTTAATCAAACAGTACAAAAACGTATTGTTACTATAGAGCAACCTGTTGAATATTTATTTACTGACAATCGGTGTGTCATTGATCAACGTGAAGTAGGAGTCGATTTGCATAGCGTCGCAGGTGGATTGGAGTTTGCATTAGAAGAAGATGTTGATATTGTTGCGGTTTCAGAATTAGATACAAAGGAATCATATGAACGTGCGTTGCAATTAGCAAATGGTGGCAAAACTGTTTTTGCGGTCATGAACACAAAAAGTGTTGTTACGAGTTTGAATATGATTATTCATAGTTTTGAAGGTGCGGACCAGGAGCGTATTCGTTCAGAATTGGCTAGTGGAATTGTTGGTATTATTAATCAGCGAGAAGTGTATACGACTGCTGGAGATAAGAGAATTCTCGCAGAAGTGATGATACCTGATGATTCGATACGTACTATCATTCGCAACGGAGATGTGTTCCAGATTAATAACGTGCTATATAACTCACGAGAACCAGGGCTGCGTGGGTTGGATACAGTATTACGAGAAGCAATAGCTCAAAATGTGATTACAAAAGCAGAGGCGTTGGTGCACGCAACTGATCCAAGTACCTTTTAATACGTATGCCAATATTTGAATATAATGCGCGCGATCGACAAGGTAATGCCTTAAAAGGGACATTTGATGCACCTACAGAGGCGGTGGCACAAGGTATGGTTCGAGATAAGGATTGGATTTTATTGAATCTCACAGAAGCTGAAGATAGTTCCACCTCTCGTTTGTTTCAATCACTCACAAAAGGAGTAAAATCCAAAGAAATAGTTGTATTTGCTCGACAACTTGCAGTGTTAATATCTGCTACCGTTCCAATTGTTCGTGCACTTCATATTTTGGCACGACAATCTGAATCCAAGAATTTGCGTGATGTGGTAACGCACATTGCTGATGATGTCGATGGAGGGTCACGTTTATCTGCTGCCATGCATCGTGAAGCAAGAGTATTTGATGACTTTTTTGTTCATATGATTCGTGCTGGTGAGACTACTGGTCGATTAGATGAGGTCTTGGTGTATCTTGCAGATGAGAAAGAGAAAGATTACCAGCTCGTTTCTAAAATTATCAGCACTATGATCTACCCTGCGTTTATCGTTGTTATGCTAGGTGTGATTTTTATATTCATGATGATTTATGTTGTACCGAAGTTACTTGATGTAGTCACGACCTCTGGTGCTGAGCTACCTTGGGTGACGAAGGTCTTGATAGGCATTAGTGATTTTTTTCAAAATTATTGGTGGTTAGTATTGGCGGTTATTTTAATCGGTGCTGTTGCATGGGTTGTGGCAAAGTCACAAGAAAATGGTAGACGATTTATAGATCGCATCAAGCTTTCAATTCCAGTGTTGGGTAAGATTTTTCAAAAGGTCTATTTGGTACGCGTCAGTCGAAGTTTGGCTAATTTACTTGCTTCAGGAGTACCTGTGAACCGATCGATAGAGATTGTGTCTGATGTGGTTGGAAATCATGTCTATAAAGATGTGCTGTTGCGTGCTCGAGATGCTGTTGAGTCTGGAAATGCTCTTTCTCAGTCATTTGCGACAAGTAAATATGTGCCTGCAATGATGACTCAAATGATGAGCATTGGTGAAGAAACCGGCCGTTTAGATCAAATTCTTGTAAAAGTAGCGGATTTTTATGTTGCAGAGGTTAATTCATTGACTGCCGCGTTGGTTAGTCTTGTAGAGCCTGTGATTATTATTATGTTGGGCGCTGGAGCACTGTTGCTGGTCACTGGTATTATGTTGCCGATATATTCAATAACGGGATTTTTGTAATATCTCCATGCCTTGTTGTTTATTTCTAGATGTGGTATACTATGCACAAATTAAGTAAAACAACTTTATCATTATGAACATGAAAATGTTTCAAAAACAGAAAGGGTTCACATTAGTTGAGCTTTTGATCGTCATTGCGATCATCGGTTTGCTGGCAACGCTGGCAATCGTGTCTTTGACATCAGCTCAACAAAAAGCACGTGATACAAAACGTGTTGCAGATATTAAAGCAATCCAAACAGCACTTGAGCTGGAATGGAACGATAATCCAGGATATCCTAACTCAACTTCAGCTACGAATCCTGTATCAGACTGGGCTACACTTGGCACAGCTTTGAGCGCATATGTAAGTGGTTTACCAATGCCTCCTGGAAACCCATCTGGTGATGTATACACGTACGTCGTAAATCATAATAATGATAACCAGTACTACATTGCTGCTACATTAGAAGACAGTGGCCATCAAGCATTAACTCAAGATGTTGATCTTGCTGTCATGGCAACACTTGCAAACTGGGAGATAACAACTACATCTGTTGGAACGGTTACTCCAACTGTCGCACTTCTTCCTTGTGCAGATCCGGTCTATTGTTTGAACGGAGACGCAACAAACTAGTAGTTCGTCATTCGCAACTTTAATCCCCCGATGTTTGTCGGGGGATTTTTGTTGTCTGAGTTCGTAACTACAGCTATACTGTATATATGAATATCCTTTCTTCTATTGCCATCCCTTATTTTTTTATTCTAGGGCTCATTATTGGGAGTTTTTTGAATGCGACAGAGTATAGATTGTTTCGAGGGCAGCGTATTGGACGCTCAAAAAAAGGAGGAGCAGAGCGAAGCCGATGCCCGCATTGCAAGATACAATTACCAGTAAAAGATCTTTTTCCAGTTGTTTCCTTTGTTTTGCTGCGCGGACGTTGTCGTTCATGCAAAAAGAAGATTTCTGTGCAGTACCCTCTTATAGAACTTGTTGCGGGAGTTGTCTTAGCGTTAGCAGCGTATCGGTTTGGATGGTCAGTGCAAGCTTTTGTGACAGCTCTATTCGGAGCGCTCCTTCTGTTTATTTTTTTATATGATGTAAAACACGAACTCATACTCGATAAAATAACTGTTCCTGCGATAGCAATAGTCTTTGTTGTTTCATGGTGGATGGGATACATACCCGTGACTTCATTACTTGCTGGTGCTGGTGTCGGTGGTGGTTTTTTTCTACTGCAATTTGTTGTCTCGAAAGGGAAGTGGATTGGAGGAGGTGACATTCGTTTAGGAGTATTAATGGGTGTTATGCTGGGAGTATCCGGAACATTAGCTGCATTATTGTTATCCTATGTTGGTGGGGCTATCATTGCTCTTGGTCTCATTTGCGCTAAAAAAGCAACGGTGAAATCACATATCCCATTTGGTACATTTTTGACAGCCGCAACCTATGCTATTCTATTGTATGGGAATGAAATTATTAGTTGGTATCTTCACTTATTATCATGATATATCGTCGAATCGCTGGGAATGGATATACGATCGTGGAAATGCTCGTTGTTATTGGCGTTGTTGGTTTGCTGGCAACGATAGTTGTTGTACGTTTTTCTGGAACGAATGAATCACACAAATTAGAGAATGCACAACAAGTTGTGGCATCAGATATACGGTCGGCTATTGCGTGGTCACAAACGGGGAAAATTGAGCAATCCACCGGAAGTGTGCCTGAGGGGTACGGCATTGTTTTTTCTCCAAGCTCAACGTCGTATAGTATATATGCTGAGTTTTCCGGTAATCAACAACTGGATTCGCCAAGTAGTGATGTTCTAGTCAAAACAGTTGATCTATTGCTTGATGAGCTTATTGATCATGTTGAATTTTCTGGTTGTGTGCCGGCGGTGAGTGGTACGTGTGATCTGTTTGTCGAAAGTCCAAGTGGAAAAATCTATACAAACGGCACAACCGTAAGTGATCTCATGATCACGTTTACAAATGTTCAAAGTATGGATAGTGGCGTAATCAAAGTCAATATCGCTTCTGGCCAAATAAGTAACTAGAATGGATACATCAACACAATCTGGATTTTCGTTGCTTGAAACAGTATTGGCTATAGGAATAATTTTATTTGGTCTTATTAGTTTGATTTCATTAAGTACAAATTCATTTGTCTCTGGAGAGATCACGAGCGCAGAGTTTGCAGCAGCAAATTTTGCGAGAGAGGGTATAGAGGTGGTACGCGCTCATCGTGATTCGAATTGGCTAGCATACGCATCAAGCCCGACGACTGGTCCAAAATGGAATGAGAAACTTTCTCGAGTGGATCCTACCGAACCGGGTGGTATTGATTACACAGCGATTATTAGTCTTGATCCAACACTTCCAGGATATTTTGATTTTTCACCTGATGCGATTGGTGATACCTGTCCAGGAGCATCCGCTAGCGTCTATGATTGTTCACGTGTGTGGTTGCATCCGACTGCATCGTTGTATTTTCAAGCAGGCAAAGATTCGTATCCAACATTTAATCCGTCTTTGTATGAAGAGCAGTCTTATTCTCGCATAATTTCTCTGTATCCAATTTGTCGAAATAAGAGTGTTGAAACAGATGAGCAGTTTATATTTACTGGAACGTGTTTATCGACATTAGGACCGTTATATGAGCAGGTGGGTATAGATGTTATCTCGACGGTGGAATGGACAACGCGAGGCCAGGATGCAAACTATGCACTTGAAGAATATCTATATAATTGGCAATAATATGCGTAATAATTCAGGACTCACATTGGTTGAAACGCTGATCGCAACGGCAATTATTGCTATTGTCATGGTTATTGCAACAAATTTGATTTTGTTATTTATGCAAACGGAGTCGGAAACAGGAGATATGCTTGCGCTAGAAGGAGTTTCCCGACAGATATTGTCCCAAATAACTGAAATCAGCAGAGAAGGATATGTTGATTATGATCATTACAGTTCACTTCCATTAGCCTTCCAACAAGAGCAACTTGCTTTTCGTGATTTATCTGGAGTTCAAACTGTCTTTTGGTTTTATACAGATGCAACCATTGGTACGCATGCCTATATTTGTGAAGCGCAATTTAATGCTCCTCCATGTCCAAATAGTGGTAATCCAATCATTGATCCTGAGTGGAACCGTGTTGACCCTCAAGATATTACATTAGAACATGCATGGTTTTATATTCGTCCGGATACGGCACCGTATATTTCAGGACCTCCGTTTTCTGATACTGCACCAATTATTATTGTCACATTGCAACTCTTAGGAAAAGACGGTGCTGTCTCGAATCTCATCCAAACATCTTTCACTACACGAATGTATGTTCGATAATACACATCACAATCAAGAAGGATCAGTACTGTTATACTCGCTGTTATTATTAGTGGTTATGTCGGGTATTGCCTTTGTGATTTCTTCATTGGTTGTTCGTGAAACGCAATTAGCGCGTACATTTGATGATTCGCTGACTTCGTTTTATGCTGCAGAAAGTGGAGTGGAACGAGGATTAGATATCTTTGGAGAACATAGAGATGCGAGTGGCGAGCTTGATTCAACTATCGCGGTTATCGAAGCATTTGCGCCTCCAACAACACCTATTCCATTAGCTGCGAATGATGCGCAGTATGAAATAGATCCTATTGAAACCACTAATCAAGCATTAGAGCTGAATATTCCATTATTAGATTCTGATGGAGGCGCACAAATAGAGATGTATGATCCAGATAATCCACTGACAACATTTCTAAACATAGAATCAGTTCAAATCGCTTGGGACGAGCCTCCTTCTTGCACATCTACCCGCCAAGAATTAACGTTTTACAAATTTGATAGCAATCAGTTTACATTGACTGATGATGCAGTCTATAAGCAAGTCTATACCTGTTCACCTTCGACAGGGTATGATTGCCAGATTGTTTCAAACTATCCATCACCAAACACTAATTATGTTCTTCGCATCAAACCGCTTGATTGTGTCAGTTTAAATGCGAATATTACGTTTTATAATTTTGATAATGGAGCACCAGGAGGAGGTAGTCTTGTGCCAGTGCCATCACGTGCAGCAATTTCAGCAATTGGCACGGGTAATCAATCGCAACGGCGCATGACAGCGCGTACCAAATGGGTGCCAAATGCATCTGGTTTGGTTGATTTTGTTTTATTCTCTGTCGAAGCTGTTACAAAGTAGGTTGTTCATCGTTGAACTCCACGATATCAAGCACAGGCGGTGTCTCATCTTCATAGACCGTCACAATAACATAGTGAAAAAATGCTGCATCAGCACCTCCAAGCATTTCTTGCGGTAGAGCACCTCCACCACCTGTAATAGTCACCGGCGTCGCATCGAGTCTGTAGGATAAGTTGGTGTGTAGGTGGCCGTTAAAGATACGGTCAATTGTGTATTGGCTAATGAGTATTTTAAATGTATCGTTTTGCTCTCGAGAAAATGTGGTTTCATCATCTCCAAACAGTTGTTCTCCAGGTACGTTGAGTGGTCGATGAAAAAAGAGGAATGTGTGCTTTTGTGTATTTTTGGCAAAATCGCTTTCCAGCCACGTGAGTTCTTCATCCGTAAAGCCATATCGACGATACGAATTATCCAGCAGTATTAAATGTGCGTCCTTAAAATCAAATGATTGATAGGTTGTCTCGCTTACTATTTCACGATACAGTTCGTCTGTTTTAATTTCTAGTGTCTCGTTATAGATGAGATCATTATTTCCTGGCACGTAGTAGGTTTCAAACGGAAGTGTTGCAAACGCATCAACAACTCCTTGCATTTCAGCCGCGTCTGGCTTACTGCCAACATCGCCTACATTTATGAGAAATTCGATGTCACGTGTCTTCATATCCTCAATCATCGCTCTGCTGACGTCACGCATGCCTTCCACGTCTCCAATTACAGCAAATTGCCAGGAATCAGCCTTTGGCTCGATTACGTGGTCAATGGCGTTTTCCACGAACTCTGTGTTAATGTTGGTATTCACAAACCAGCCTACACCTACTACAATAGATATAAGGATTAGTAATGAAATGAGAAAGGTTTTCATATGACGAAAGATGAGGCGAAACGGCGCATTTTGAAGTTAAAAAAAGAGGTTCAGCACCAGAGGTATGTATATCATGTTTTGGACAGTCAGGAAATATCTGAGGCTGCGTTGGATTCACTTAAAAAGGAATTATTTGATTTGGAGCAACAGTTTCCCGAATTTATTACTGTAGATTCGCCTACACAACGTGTTGCAGGCCAGGCTTCTAATGCCTTTGAAAAAGTGGAGCATTCTTCTCGGATGTTGTCTTTGAATGACGCATTTAGTGAAGATGATATGAATGCATGGATGGAACGTATGAAGCGGGTTGAGCCTCGAGGAGATTATTCCTTGTATGCTGAGCCGAAGATAGATGGTCTGGCTATTGCGTTGATATATGAAAATGGTGTGCTCACGGTTGGTGCAACTCGTGGCAATGGTTTTGTTGGAGAGAATGTAACAGCGAATATTAAAACGATCGAATCTATTCCGTTACGGTTGCAAGACGTGCCTGTGGTTGAAGGTGTCGAGACTATTGAGGTGCGCGGTGAGGTGTACATGACAAAGAAAACATTTGAGAAGATTA
>CAZMTW010000026.1:0-11028 GCA_964569285.1 uncultured Gammaproteobacteria bacterium | reverse complement strand
GACAGTTACACCGTCTTTTGTGATAACTGGTGAACCATATCCTTTTTCGAGAACGACGGTTCGTCCCTTGGGTCCTAGTGTTACTTTTACCGTGTCTGCGAGTTTGTTGATGCCGTTCATCAAGCCCTTTCGAGCATCCTCATTAAAATGAATCTGTTTTGACATACAATATGTTATTTAATGACAGCGAGAACGTCCTCGTGGCCGATAATTTTATATTCTGTTCCGTCGTACTCAACTTCATCCCCGGAATATTTTCCGATAAGAACGGTGTCGTCTACGTTGAGGTTTAGTTTTGTGATTTCTTCTCCTGCGCCGATAGCAATAATCTTCGCTTCAGCTTTCTTTTCTTTTGCAGAGTCGGGGAGAACGATTCCACTAGCTGTTATTTCCTCTGTTTCGAGTACTTGTACCAGTACACGGTCTCCAAGTGGTTGGATGCTCATTGCGGTTTTTTTACTTATATTAGCTAAAAAAGTTGCTTCTTTTGGCACTCGCGTGAGTTGAGTGCTAAAGCATTGTATACTCCCTATTTTACTGTGTCAAGAGTTACTTTCTTGAATATTCGAGTAGACTGAACGTGATCCAAAAGAGCAGAATTCCGAAGTGTAGTGTCCAGAGATAATGATCAAATAATCCGATTGTAAGAAGTGAGACAACTGCTAGGCTGAGGCCGAGTGTCCACGGGTTCTTCCAGGTGAGACATCTAGTATTACTGAGTAGGAATAACAGAAGCGCTAACAATCCAAATATGCCGAGCTCTGATATGACGAGTAAATAGATATTGTGTACTGGTTGATATGCAGAACTTTGTTTTTCAACTCCATATAGCTGATCTTTTGCATTTGTGTATGCCGTGTAATTTCCAATACCAATACCTTTCATCCACTCAGTGCGAATAATTGCTGCACTTTGCTTTGTGTAATCTTGTCGTTCTGTGATAGATCGGCTTTCTGTGGAGGTGTCTGTCGTTAGTCGAGTTTGGATTAACTCTGGCATTATCAATGAAAATGTAATCATTGGAAGTAATATAAATAAAATGCCTACAGCAACGGATTTTGGAAATGTGCGTTCAGTAATGAATGTGTATGTAATGAGTACAATGAGAGAGAGGATAAGTGCTAACCACGCTTGTCGAGAAAATGTTGTCCATAAACCCATTCCTAGAATCGCAAGGCTCACTCCGTATGGGACACGCGTTACGATAGGCTTGTGACTTACGTAGATTAAGAGTGTGATGAGTATGGTGACGGTAAGCAGCCCTGCAAGCATGTTTGGGTGTGGGAGTGCTCCATATGAACGTAGGAAGCGTTCTGTTGCCGTTCCTACGACTTGGACGCCTGGGATTTCTGGGAGTTGAGATGACATGCCAAGCCATTTTGAACCTGTGACCTGTTGTGTGAAGAATTGCGTTATCGCAAGGCAGCTTTGAATAACTCCTGAGAGTACGAGTGCTCCTCCAATCCACTTCCATGGAATTCGTATTTGAGGCAAAAAGATAAATAGAGCGATTCCTTCGGCGAGCTTCACCCACCAAAAGAGTGCATTGATGTGGTTGTTGGCAAACGCCATAGAGAAAAATGCAACACCAAGTAAGAATAGGGCCATCCACTGACGTGATGAAAGTGTGAGGGATTTTTTTTCTATCACAACATGGACAACAGTGAATAACAGAAAGAGAGCGATCAGGATATCAAGCGCGTAGAGCGATACGGTTCCATATTCCCAGCCGCCACCGTTGAGTGTTCCGTCGATCGCGATCCATCGTGTTTGCCACGGAAGAAAAAAGACAATTGCAATGGCGATTCCAGTTGCAATACGTGATGTTAGTGTGTTTTGGCTTCCCATAGTGTTTGTTGTTCTATTCGACGATCGTTTGTGTGTAATTTTAATATGTGATCATTAATCACAACACGGTTATCTTTGTTAGCCATGTTTTTTATTTTATCTGGCATAATACGCATTTGGATTTTTCTGAGAAGGGATTCTGGAGAAAATAATTCAAGTATTTTTTTTATTGTTCTTCCTATTGGTCCGAGTGTGATGTTTCTTCCTTGAATTGTTGTTGTCCAATGGAGGTTTGTGAAGGATTCATTTATCCATGCATTGTTTCTTTTGTAGGTATCAAAAAGATTTTCTGGATCGTAGACAGGGTAAAATTGTGTTGCCCAAAATGTGAAATGAACGTCATCTGGGCCGATTTTATATTGTTGTAGGTTGAAGTGATCATCAGTCATGAAAAAAGATAAGCAGAGCGCCTTCTCTTCTTGTTGTTCGTGTGGCCTCTGGCGCAGAATTTTCATAAGTGCAGTGGTGAAGAAACGCGCAGACCAGATACGCTTTGGTGTGGTGACGATAATGAGATCAATGTCACTACTTTTTTTTGCATTACCCCATCCCATGGAGTTGGAGAACCAAATGGCTTTCACGTGAGGCATGAGCGCGAGTATGTTGAGAAATGGTTTTGCATGTTTCCATTTTTGGTCAGTGTAGTCGTATTTTTGCTTACGTGTTTGCACCAAGGCTTCTTGACCAGCTAAAAAATAGTAGCCTTGCTTGTTTTTTATGGCTGGATTGGTGTCCAATATATGTTGAATTTCAGCTAGGGTGGGTGAAGGTGATTCATTCTTTAACAGCCATTTTTCCACCTCTAAAAGCGTCGGAGCGAAGTCAAATGTGTCAAAATACTGGATTGTAGCTGTTATTGCTGATTCTCGTGTTTGCATAAGTGTAGTATAGCAAAAAAACCCTTTCCGAAGTGATCATCCATGATGGAATGAGGACAACTCGTGGACGGAGGCTTTGTTTCTACTTTTTAGCTAAAATCTTCTTCAAGTATTGACCAGTATAGCTATTTTTTGCGTTTGCGACTTCTTCTGGCGTTCCTGCGGCGACAATGAGCCCACCAGCATCTCCGCCTCCTGGTCCAAGATCCACAATCCAGTCAGCTGATTTAATAACATCTAGGTTGTGTTCAATAACAAGTACGGTGTTTCCTTTGTCTGCGAGTTGCTGCAACACGGTCAGCAATCGTTTAACGTCTACGAAATGTAATCCAGTCGTAGGTTCATCTAAAATGTACAATGTCTTTCCAGTTGCACGTCGCGCCAATTCTGTTGCCAGTTTTACACGTTGTGCTTCGCCTCCAGACAGTGTGGTTGCATTTTGTCCTAACTGAATATACCCAAGACCAACTTCGGTCAGCGTCTTCAACTTTTTACGAATGTTTGGAATATTACTAAAGAAATTAAGCGCTTCCTCAACGGTCATCGCCAATACATCTGCAATAGTCTTTGTCTTATAGTGAATCTCTAAGGCTTGTTTGTTGTAGCGTTTTCCGTGGCACTCTTCACAATCTACATACACGTCTGGAAGAAAATGCATCTCAATCTTAATAACGCCATCACCTTGGCAGGTTTCGCATCGTCCACCTTTCACATTAAAGGAGAAGCGACCTGCTTTGTATCCACGCATTTTTGCTTCTGGTACTTGCGTAAATAGATCACGAATCAATGTGAACACACCAGTATACGTTGCTGGATTAGATCGAGGTGTTCGACCAATTGGCGACTGATCAATGTCGATTACTTTGTTGATGTGTTCGAGCCCCTTAATTTCATCATGTTTTCCTGGAATGTCTTTTGAGTTGTAAAAATGCTGACCTAGCGCACGGGCAAGAATTTCTGTCATGAGTGTTGATTTCCCAGAACCAGACACACCGGTAATACATGTGAAGGTTCCAAGCGGAATATCTACATTCACTTGCTGTAAATTATGCTCTTCTGCGCCAATAATTTGAATGTGTTTTCCATTCCCTTTACGACGTTTTTTGGGTGTTGGAATGGATTCTTTTCCAGATAGGTATCTACCGGTAATTGATTTTGGATTCTTTTGTATTTCAGCAGCGGTTCCTTCTGCCACAATAACTCCTCCGTGTTTTCCAGCTCCAGGACCGATGTCGATCACATGATCAGAAGCGAGAATGGTCTCTTCATCATGCTCCACAACAATCACCGTGTTCTCTAGGTCACGAAGTTTTTTGAGAGTTTCAATTAATTTATCGTTGTCCCGTTGATGAAGGCCAATAGATGGCTCGTCTAAAATATATAACACACCAACAAGCGAAGAACCAATCTGGGTTGCAAGTCGAATTCGTTGCGCTTCACCACCAGACAGCGTTGATGCAGTACGATCTAATGTGAGATAGGTCAATCCAACGTTTTCAAGGAATGAAAGCCGTGCAAGTACTTCTTTAAGAATTTGGTTTCCAATAGTTTGCTCTTTTTTCGTGAGAACAAGCCCTTCAAAAAATTCTTTTGCTTTATCAATAGTGTATGAAGTTACTTCCGAGATATTTTTATCCTGGATAGTAACAGCAAGTGCTGAAGGATTGAGTCGTTTTGCTAAACATGTAGGACAATCGAAAATACGCATGTATCGTTCAATTTCAGCTCGCATGTAATCAGATTCTGTATCTTTGTATCGACGTTCAAGATTTGGAATAACACCTTCGTACGTCGTCATAAACTCTTTCACCTTTCCTTTATAGCTTTTATTTGCGTTTACATCGTACTGTTCAGATCCAGTGCCAAAAAGAACCATTTTCAATTGATCTGGAGTTAAGTCTTTTACTGCGGTCAGGGTAGAAAATCCATTTTTTTCTGCCATAGCTTCAACAATACGCATCATCCATGTTTGATTGGAAGATGTTCGTGACCATGGACGGATAGCTCCTTCAGCGATTGATAATTTTCTATTTGGGATAATGAGATTTGGATCAACTTCGAGTTTTGTTCCAAGTCCTGTACAGCTTGCGCATGCTCCATGCGGTGAGTTAAATGAAAAGTTGCGTGGTTCTATTTCTTCCAAGTTAATTCCACAGTCATGACACGAGAAATGCTCAGATAAGAGAGCATCTTCTTCTTTTGTAGAGTTATGAATGATAACAAGTCCATCTGCAAGATCGACTGCTGTTTCGATTGATTCATGCAAACGTTGCTTGTCAATTTTTTCTTCTATTTCAAACCTATCAACAACAATATCAATATTATGTTTTTTTTGTTTATCCAGATTGAGCTCTTCTGCTTCGTCCATTGAATAGAGTAGGTTGTCAACGCGGACACGAACGTAGCCTGCTTTTCGCGCTTCCGAGAATACAGCCCGATGTTCTCCTTTTTTATCTCGAATGACTGGTGCGATAATCATTAACTTCGCTCCTTTGTCTGCAGAGAGGATTTGTTTGACCATTTGCTCGACCGTTTGTTTTTCTACAACGTTGCCACAGTTTGGACAGTGAGGGATTCCAATACGTGCATATAATAAACGGAGATAATCATAGATCTCCGTAACGGTTCCCACGGTTGAGCGTGGGTTATGTGATGCTGTTTTTTGATCAATAGAAATTGCTGGGGAAAGACCGTCGATTTGGTCCACATCTGGTTTATCCATTAGGCCCAGAAATTGGCGCGCATATGCGGAGAGAGATTCTACATAGCGGCGTTGTCCTTCTGCATAAATCGTATCAAATGCGAGTGAGGATTTTCCAGATCCAGATAGTCCGGTAATCACAACCAATTTGTTTCGAGGAATGTCGACGCTGATGTTCTTGAGGTTGTTAACGCGTGCTCCTTTGATTTTAATCTCACCTGCCATTGATGTAGTGATAGTATAAACTAGTGGATCAGTGTACACGGTTTTCTGTTATACGTCAACCTGTATGGGGCGGTACTATTACAAAGTCGTTTTTTGGTGCGATTATTATACATGTGTTATGTTGTGCGTATGAATATCACCCAGGAATTGAAGGATAAAATAGACGCATTGCCGCTCAAACCGGGCGTGTATCAGTTTTTTGATGAGAACAAACGATTACTCTATATAGGAAAGGCAACTCAGTTGCGATCGCGCGTACAGTCGTATTTTAGAGATTCTACCGACCTTTCTAATGCGAAGCGTTTTATGGTGCACAAAATCCGCGACTTGAAGATGACTGTTGTAGATAATGAACCTGAGGCATTGCTACTGGAAACGATGCTTATTAAGAAGCATCAACCACCATACAATGTGGTGATGAAGGATGACAAAAATTTTAAGTACATTCATATTAGTGATGAGCAGTATCCTCGCATCACTACTCCGCGTAAGTTACCGTTAAGCGGTCGCACTGGTCGATACTTTGGTCCGTACACTTCTGGATATTCGATTACGCGCACACTTCGCCTCCTTAAATCTATTTTTCGATATTGTGAGACACCTCCTCAACAAAAACGTGGAAAGATTGTGTTCCCGAAGCGAGCATGTCTTGATCATCATATGGGACGTTGTGTTGGACCGTGTGCAGATGCAGTGTCGGCTAAGGAGTATCAGAAAATATTTGATACTATTGAGCTTTTTTTGAAAGGTGAATACAAGCCAATTCGTGATGAGGTAGAGCGGCAAATGGGAGAAGCGTCTGAAAACGAAGAGTTTGAACGAGCAGCCCGTTTACGAGATGAGTTGTATTCTATTGATCGTTTAATGGAAGAGCAGAAAGTTATCTCGTTGAGAGGTGAGAATGCGGATTATTTATCGCTAGCACGTCTAGACAGTTTGGCTGCAGTGAATTTATTTACCGTGCGTCGCGGTATGTTGTTCCATCAAGAGGTGTTTGTGTTGAAGCACACTAAAGGGCAGTCGGATGAGGAGATTATGCAGGCATTCAGGGATCAGTATTACGCACAGACTGTTACCAAACCACCCAAGTTATATACAAATCTGGAAACGCGCCGTGGAAGGAATAAAAAAATGCTTGCCATGGGAGAAGTGAATGCAGATGAGGCTCTTAAAAAACAACGAGCCTCTTTTGAGAAAAATGAAAAGATGGCAGTGGAGGGATTGAAGCAGTTGGGTAAGGCGATAAAAATCCCCGCAGATAAACTTCATCGTGTAGAAATTTATGACATTTCTAATTTTCAGGGTGAGTATAGCGTTGGTTCGATGGTAGTGTTTATTGATGGGAAGCCAGAGCCATCACAGTACAGAAAGTTTAAGATTAAAACAGTGAGCGGGCCAGATGATTTTGCGTCGTTGCGGGAGGTAATGAACAGGCGAGTACGACATCTTCCCAAAGATCATGGTAATCAAAAAAAGGATACGGTATGGCCGCGACCTGATCTTATTATTATAGATGGGGGCAAAGGTCAGCTCAGCGCAGCGCACGGCATGTTGAAAGCTGCAAAAATTGATATTCCAATTATTTCTTTGGCCAAGCAGCGGGAGGAAATATTTTTTCCTGAAACTTCAGAGCCAGTGCTCATGCCGGATGAATCTGATGGACTCTATCTTATACAGCGTATGCGTGATGAGGCGCATCGGTTTGCTATTGGGTTTTATCGTAGGCGTCACCTCAAAGAATTAGTGTAAACAAAAACACCCGACGTGCTGCCGGGTGTTTGAAGTGTTATTGATCGCTCACAGCTCGTAAATAGCGGGTTTTTCCGCTACGAGCATTTTTCAATTTACTGGCTACAAGTGGGCTTTGTCTTGATACACGCACACCATCATCTGCTGAAATAGGTGGGAATAACGTGGCTTGATCAGCTGCATCTTCTAGTTCCACAATTTTGTCGATCTGTGCTTGTATATTTTCTCTATACTGCGCCACTAGCACATCTCGTCTGGTGCCGATGGTGATAGTGTTTTTACGATATACTTCGGGGCCCACCATTACTCTATCTTCAGCGGTTTTACTGAATGCTTCCACAAGTTTCTTTTTTCTTGCTTCAAGCAATGAAGCGCTACTGTGCGTCTCTCTAAACATCGCTGCATCTTTACTTGGGTTGAATCGGAGATCGTTCTCTAAAATGAAGTCTCGATCTGCAAGTAATGCCTCAGGATTTTTTTCTGCTTGTTCATAGTCTTCAAATCCTCGTTCTTCTGCAGCGAGTTCTTCTAGTTGTCGTTGAGCCTTACCGAGCGACTGCAATGCGGTTTCGATGGTTCTTTTAATACCGCGTAGTTTATCTGGCTCTGCATTTAACCAACGTGTAAATTTCTTAAATACGCCAGAATATTCTTTTGCAATTTTTCTTTCTTGTTCCTGTAAATCATCTAAACGTTTTCTGATATTTTTAATTTCTGTTTGTACTTCGTTTCGTTTATTTATTGCTTCTGCAGCATCAACTCGTATTCCAAAGAAGTCATCATCGTCTAATCCAGTTACTGATGGTTCATCTTCTAGGGTTTTAATACCATCGTTAAAACCAACTGCAAGACCAGCTGTATCTTTATTCACATAAACATCCTCCATTTCTGGCGGAACAGCAACAGGGGCGTATGTTTGTTCTGGTGTGGCAATGGTTCCTAATATTTCTGCACGATTTGCAGATGGTACGGTAGTTCGCGTTACAGATTCTTTTGTTACAGCGGGAGTAGATGGAGTTGTTTTGTCATAAAAAGCAGAACCATCATCATCCCACTCACTAACAATTGGGTCTAGACTGTGTTCTGTTGGTGCAGAGTCTGCTACTGGGGGCATGGATTCAACAGTTTGTACTTTCTGTTCCACAATAGACGCTTGGTCTGTTGTTAATCGTGCATCAATGGAAAGTAGTTCTTGTTCCAGTCCATCGTTCTTGTCTTCAATTATATCAAGTCTCGCCTCCATGTCTTCGTTTGTCATTTGACCTTTTTCAACAGAAGCTTTCAAAATACCTTCAGTTGTATTTACATTTTTTCTACCCGCTTGTCTCATTTCATCTACTGACGCATCTGTAGGCAGACCAAATGATTTCATTATTGCGGCTCGACGTGTTGTCAGCTCTTCATTCGATTCTACACGTGCTGTAGCCATTGCTTCTGGTTGTTGTGTTTCGAGCACAACCGGCGCAATAGCAGGAATTGTATCCGCTATTGATTCACTCGTATCAAGTGGTGTTGGTACTTCTCGTGTAGTTTGTTTTAAACGAAGTGCTTCTCGAACAATGCTTGCCACCAAACCACTCGCAATCGCAGTAACTGCCGTTTGCTTTTCTGCTCCTACAGTATTGAGGCGTACATCAACTTTGTCTTTTATCTCACCCAGGGAGCTTGTGAGTGCAGTTTCGTAATCGCCTGCCATTATTCCTAGTTCCTCGTCTGTTTTGTTCCATATGCCTGCGCTCTCTGCGTGTTCAGTAATAAACCAGCTAACGTACTCGGAAGCTGACATGCCATTAAATGGTTTGTTATTGTTGTCTAACAGTACTCCGGATTGGTCTCCAATTTTTGCACCGACTTCAGCAATTATTTTTGTAGCATCAATTGCTTCAGGATCAAATCCAAGTTCCTCTTCAGTGGTTGGGTCAAGCTCCACTTCTTCTATACCATCAAAAGCTTGTTGTGGGCTTTTGAGTTCTGGCCCAGTGGTAGGTTTTACGATTTGTGGTTGGTCGAGTGATACTGACGGCTCCCCAAAATCAGCTGCTTTTGGAACTGGACCAATGTATTTAAGTGTTTCTGCTTGATCAACAGTATCTCTTGTTGGTTGGTTTGCAGCTCCTGAAATCGGCGCTGTATCAACGAGAGTAGTGACAGCCTCTTGTTGGTCTATGCCATCAAGAGGATTGGGTACTTGTTGTGCTCTGTTTGTTTCTCCAGCCATATATATAATGTTATTGATTGTTTCAATTGTAACAGAAATATGTGGTTTTGTCAATAGCTCGTTTGAGACTAATTAAAAAACGATCCCTGCGGATCGTTTTAATAGTTGAATAGTGTCTACCGCAGTGAGATGAGTCCTGTAATTTTGTCAGCAAGAAATCCAGAGGAGTGTGAAAATATGTTTGTCAGTCCGAATGTATCGCTCATGCCAACTCCCCAATATGTTACACCGAGCAACAAGAGTGAAAAGAATACAGTTGCTAAATATATTTCTCCAACGTGTACGAGTGTAAATCGTTCTGGTACATGTACAACTTCTTCAAGATAGGTGATCGCGGTTACGATAGGAGTTTCTTCAATAACTTCTTTCTTTGCAACTACTTTCTTTTTCGAAGAAGCCTTCTTTTTAGCAGTGGTTTTCTTTTTTGCAGTTGGCTTTTGTACAGCCGTCTTTTTTGCAACTACTTTCTTTTTCGAAGAAGCCTTCTTTTTAGCAGTGGTTTTCTTTTTTGCAGTTGGCTTTTTTGGGGCTACCGCTTCTGTGATTGGTTTCTTTTTTGTTTCGGCCATAAATATATCCTCCAGGTCACATATTTTAGTTGCTGTATACTATAGACCCTTTTTGAGAAAAATGCAAGCGCCGTTATTTCCATTCAACAAATTCACTTGGAATTTCATCAATAAATCGTGAAGGTGGGTTCACTTGCATGTCACCATATCGCATGCGTTGGCTGGCAAATACTAAATATACCTGCTCAATAGCTCGAGTGAGTGCGACATAGCATAGACGACGCTCTTCTTCCATTTCTGTGGGGTCGATAAGTGAACGAGAGTGGGGGAATAAACCTTCTTCCATGCCTACAACAAATACCACTGGGAATTCAAGCCCTTTTGCCGCATGAACGGTCATTAATTTTACTGCATTCTCGGTTTCATCAACAGAATCCTGATCAGTGACCAACGCGATATCTTCTAACAATGCTTGTAGTCCATCTGCTCCTCTTAAGTGTTGAAATTTTTGAGTGACCGTTTTTAGTTCTTGTACATTCTCCCAACGGGTTTCACCTTGTTCTTTTGTTTCAGAGCTGGTCAGCAGGTACTCTTTGAAATCAACCTCTTTTAATAGAAGCTCTAATATTTGAGTTGGATTGAGAGCGTCGATTTTTGTCCAAATTAATTTAAAGATGTCGGCAAATCGAGAAAATGCTTCTTGTCGTGATTGTTGGATGTCAGGGATGGGGCGCTCTGCGGCCTCGAGTACATTGAGGTTGTGTACGTTTGCAAATTGTTCAATTTTAAACCAGGTACGGTCGCCTATTCCGCGTGGCGGTGCGTTGACGATGCGTTCGAGCGATACCCAGTCGTCTGGGTTATACAGAGCACGAATCTATGCGAGTACATCTTTGATTT
>CAZMTW010000025.1:0-11410 GCA_964569285.1 uncultured Gammaproteobacteria bacterium | reverse complement strand
CAAGTACTTCATCTGTCTCGCTATACACCACACCACCTATTCCAGCAGGTCCGGGATTACCACGCGCTCCTCCATCTGTAAATGTTTTAAGCTTCATGACTTTTTATATCTTTGATCATTAGTTGAATTTCTCTATTGCCATTCCATTCGTTCACACCAGCAGTATATGCCAAATCAATCTTACCTCCTAGTTCTAACTGGTCTGCCCATTCTCCAAATCCGAAGCCAATGCATTGTCGTTGTGTACCCCCTTGCGAGACGATCAATTTTAAGTGCGTTCCTGTTTTCCCAACAACAGAAATACCATCAACAGTAACGCCGCGAGATGCAAAAATTGGTTGCGGGTTCCCTTCTCCGTACGGCGCGCATTGCTCTACAACTTCAACAAGATCCCAATTGGTTGCGGGCAGTTCTATCTCTGATTCTATATCAATCGTTTTGCGCATGTCTACATCTGCGAGTATCTCTTGAGCTCGTGCTCTCATTCGTGTCTTAAATTCCTCAAACTGTTCAGGTCCTTTAAGAGAAAACCCGCATGCCATAGGATGACCACCATACTTGGTAAAAAGCTCATCCATCGACTGCACTGCTTCGACGAGATTAAACTGCTCAATAGAACGACCAGAACCAACCATTTCTTCACCCATACTAGTAATCACATATGTAGGACGATTGTACTTCGACGCAACTTTTCCTGCGACCAAACCAACGAGCCCAACTGGCCAGTCGTCAGACTCTACAATTATCACAAACTCATCCTTCTGCTCTTCCGCCTGCTTGATTGCAGCTCGTGACATTTTTTCTGATAATGATTGGCGTTCTTTGTTTGTCATCGCTAAATCCTGCGCCATCTTCTCTGCTTTGGTTTCGTCCTCCTCAATCATCAGCTCGAGCGCCATATTCGCATGATTCACTCGGCCAGCCGCATTAATATGCGGACCAATTTTATATCCAATCGTTTCTGACGTTGTCGTCGCTGGATCAATTCCCATCACCTTAAATAGTTGTCTCAATCCGGGTCGCCTATTTTTTTGCAACACAACTAGACCATATTTCAAAAAAACTCTATTTTCTCCGGTCAGCTCAACAAAATCGGTCACCGTACTTATAGCAACCAGGTCGAGCAACCATTTCTCGAACGCCTCACCAAGTTCATACTTTCTGATCAATGCCTGACATACTTTAAATGAAACTCCCACTCCTGCTAAATACGGAAATGGATATGTTGAGTCTTCTAGCTTTGGATTGAGAATAGCATACGCATCAGTTGGCATTTCGGGCGGTTGTGAATGATGATCCGTGACAATCACATCCATACCAAGCTCTTTTGCTTTTGTGATTTCGTCCTTATTTGAAATTCCACAATCGACAGTAATGATGAGGTTTGTTTTTTGGTCAGATAACGTCTGAATAGTACTCATGTTTAATCCATATCCTTCCGTATCCCGATGAGGTAAGTACACTTCTACTGTAGCACCAATTTTTTGCAACGTCAGATAGAGGACCGAGGATGCACAAACGCCATCAGCATCGTAGTCACCGTGTATCACAATAGATTCCTTCTGTTCAATAGCTGATGCAATGCGTGCAATTGCTTTTTCCATATCAGCAAACAGATATGGATCGTGTTGATCTTGACTATAATCTGGCGTTAAAAAATGATCCACCTCTTCTTGCGTGGTTATTCCCCTGTTCGATAATAGCTGAACAACTGTTTCACTCAGTTCTGGAAACCGTTCAAATAATTCTGAAGGTGCGGACTCGCGACTGTTCCACTGATATTCTTTATTCATGCTATTTCTTCGTGATTCGTTGAATAACCTGATCAATCAGATTGATCTGGTTCTTGTGTTTTAATCGTTCTTTCGCACGTTCTAATGGTACCCAAGCATATTCCGTATGTTCATCAGAAATTCTTACACGATCAGCGGTCTTTATTAAAAAATACACTACACGACGTTGTATTGTACGACCTTTGTACTGAAAATTATAATACATGACCTTGCGAAAGCGTTTCGCCATGCGAAACCTCTTTATACCGGTTTCTTCTTCAATTTCTCTCTGTAGCGTCTGAATTTCTGTTTCTGCGTTTTCAACCTTCCCTTTTGGAAATTCCCAATACTTGTTTTTCTTTTGAAACACCAACAAGACTTGATTTTTTGTATTCAAAATAACCGCGCCAACACTTTTTGACACTTCAACTGGCTTTTGCGGTCGCGACACCGCCTTTTTCTTTTTTGGTGTTGTCATTGAATTCCTGTGGCAAGCGAATTGATACTATCAGGGACTTCCCCGATTAACGTAAAAATCTCCTGTTCTATGTTAAAGATGCTGTCGACGATTTCTGGTTCACGCTCGAGAGGTCGTTGTGTCGTTCTCGAATACCGTGCGAATGCCTCTTCCAGTCTGTCTTTTGCAGACATGATTGTATGGTGCCCTACTCGACGATCAGCATAGTTCACTAACTTTTCCTCCCATGTCTTTAAATGTGGAGTGCTGCTGATGCTGTGGATTAATATCAGCTCAGCCATCTCCGGATATCTGTCGTAAAAAATCTCATAATTGACCTGGGCATGAGAAATTTCAGACGGATATTTTTTCCTTTGCTCCTCCCAAATCTGAATTTCTTTTTGGGTTGGAACGTATGGAAAATTATCTAGGGATAAGGTATCCCATTCGGTGACACGCACCGTGTCGTGCAATAAGCACGCTCGTTCTACAAGATCTACTATAACAGATTCCCCAGCCTCATTCAACTTAGTAGCCAGGTGCTTACCTACCGTTGCAACGGCTCGCATATGATCACGAACATGAAAAGGGGTCGCATACTCGTCCCAAAATGCATGACATTCCTCAATAGACGGAATGTTTATCTTCTTCGAGTCCATTTTTCTATTGCATCAGCGAACATCGGTGCAACCGAAAGGACCTTTATCTTCTTTAGCCTCTTTTTTGTCGGTAAATACACCGTGTCTGTTATGACAATCTGCTTAATCTTCGCAGAAGTAAGTCGCTCGATTGCTGGTCCTGATAAGACACCATGCGTACATGCAAAATACACATTATGTGCTTTTTGTTTTTTGAGAATATCCACAACTGCGATTAACGTACCAGCGGTGTTAATTTCGTCATCAATAATCAGAACGTTTTTACCCTCTACTTCCCCTTCCATTCTATCAAAAATCACTTGGTCTACCTTTGTACGATGCTTAAATACTTTTACGAGCGGAACTCGCAACGCTTTCGCGTATCGTTCAGATTCAGGGATACTTCCTTTATCAGGGGCCAGAACAACAAAATTCTCCAATTTCTTTTTTCTGAAGTATTCAACAATCGTATCAAAAGCACGTAGCTCCTTGCACACCACCTTATTTTCTTTAAAGAACCGCGCACTGCGGTGTTTGTGAAGATCCATGACGAGAACTCGAGATGCTCCGGCTGACTTCAGTAATTTTGCGATTAATTGAAAAGTGAGCGACTCTCCTGGTTTGGTTACTTTTTCTTGTCGCCTATACCCGAAAAATGGTACTACCGCAGTGATCCGCTTCGGTTTTTCACTCTTAATTGCGTGGAGCATAATGAGAAGCTCCATAATACTGTTGTTCGCTGGGAATGAAGTCGATTGAATCACATACACGTCTTTTCCTTTTACTTTTTCACCTACAATAACGTGCGTTTCATCATCAGAAAAGGTAATAATTTCAATATCGCCAAGCGTCAGTCCAAGCTCTTTTGCCACTTTACGGGCGAACGGTTGATTTGCCGTCCCGGTGAATAGTACTGGTTGTTTTGTAGGAGTCATTGTAATTTTTCTCAACCAACTATACCATATTTTTTATGCTGTGTAATGGTTCAGCCAACGCAGCAAACGTTCAGCTTCTTCTTGTACAATGGCACCGTCGTATTCACCAGAATGAGCTCTCGATCCTTCGTAACTAGCCTTTTTTTGATCAATGTGGAGGTCGTATTCCAGATCACCATTAATGTCCTTTGTAATATACACATGAAATCGTGGGTAAAACTCTCTGCCAAGTCGTAGCACATAACTCACTTTATGTGTATTTGGATCCACAAACTCGTGATACCCGGCTTCTTGCAATATCAATTTTGCTCTTTTCTGAACTGGCTGGTCATATTCTATAATCATTACTGCATGTAGTACTTTATCGTTGTAGCGCACGTGGTATATCTTTCCACTGTAGCAATCCATTATGCGCACCCACCGTGTGAACAAGGTGAGTTGCATTGAGAGCTGCTAACTTCATTGCTTTCTCCACATCGCCATTGTATTTGATATATCCCGTTGTAAAAGTAGAGCCATAGCAATCTCCAGCTCCAGTCGTATCGAGTGGTTTATCGTTTGGAGTTTTTTGTAACATAACCTTCTCTCCATTATAAGCTGTAGAACCCCTGCGACCACTGGTGATAATAACAATTTGTGGGCCCCATGCGTGGATTGTCTTGACCATCTGTTTCACCGTTCCAGCTTTGTTCTCTTTTGGATGGGATAAAATCAGCTCTGTTGCCTCGTCTTCATTCAAGATCAGTACTGTGGTCTTTGCGATAAATCGTTTTAATCCTGCGTAACCTGCTTCAAGTTGTTGTCCGCCAGGATTCCAAGCAATATCAGAACCGGTTCCCACTATTTTCGTTAATAGTTTTTTCCATTTCGCCATATTAATTGAAGAAATGTAAAACCATTTTGCTGGATTTTTTTTCAATGTCGCATCTGATACATCAAGATCTGTTGCAGCACCATAATACACAAACGCCGCGTGCTCACCACTCCCGTCGTCAACAGTAAGAAATGAAAGAGCGGTTCTGTGTTTTTTTGACACATGGAGAAGCCTTGTGTTCACTCCGTGTTCTTCAAGATTCTTTTTTATAGCTTGACCATCAAAATCATCTCCAATACTCGTCAGTGCCGCAGATCGCAAGCCAAGTCCTGAAAAATTGATAGATGTATTAGCCGCCCCGCCGCCAAAATAAAACTTCACCTTGTCACTCCGCACTTTTGCTCCATATTCAACGCAGAGTAATTTCTTTTTCGTTGGATCATGCGATGGGTTATCAATGACTTCGAGTTGATCTGTATGAAAAACAACATCGCGGACAGCGCTGCCTATGGAAATAATGTCTAGCTTTTTCATATGTGGAATATTATCGAATTAAACTACGAGAGGTCATATCTGGTGGGATATCGAGCCCCATAAGAGATAGTATTGTGGGAGCAGCATCTGAGAGTACTCCAACTGGCTGCATATGAGATAAATCACCATCTATCACCTCTGTCCACGTCATGCGTTGCTGCTTCAGTAGTTCATTGCACATAATGAATGGTACTGGATTAGTTGAATGTTCTTTGATAATTTCACCAGTCTGCAAATTCACCATCTCTTCCGCATTTCCATGATCAGCAGTAATAACCAACGTTCCTCCAATCGCTTGTACCGCTTCTGCTACTTTTCCAATAGCTGTGTCTGCAGCTTCGACCGCTTGTATTGCAGCTTGTAAATTACCCGTATGGCCAACCATGTCCACATTTGCAAAATTTGCAACTATAAACTGGTACTTTTCAGTTGCAATCTCCTGCACAACACGATCAGCAACTTCTTGCACTGACATAGCTGGTGTCTTATCATACGACGGCACACGTGGTGATGGTATCAATGCACGATCCTCCCCTGGCACCTCTTTTTCTGATCCACCGTTAAAGAAGAAAGTAACGTGTGCATACTTTTCAGTTTCTGCAACCCGTAATTGATTCCACCCGGCATCAGATACTACTTTTCCTACAGGAAAATTGACATGATCAGGTTGAAAAGCAACGCGGACAGGGAGGTTCTCTTCGTATTCGGTCATTGTGACAAAAATGAGATTCTTTACTGCAGGCCCACGATCAAATTTTTGAAATGCGGGCAATACAAACGCTCGTGTAATTTGCCTGGCTCTATCTGATCGAAAATTAAAGAACAGAACCACATCATTATCATTCACCGTTCCAATAGGCTCATTTTTTTCATCAACAATGACTGTTGGTGGAAATTCCTCATCAAAAATGTTTTGCTGATAATTCACCTCTATTGCCTTTAGAGGGCTATCGTACATTTCTTCTGATTTTCCGAATCGAATAGCATTATATGCTTTTTGAGTGCGTTCCCAACGAGTGTCACGATCCATTGCCCAATAACGACCAGAAAGTGAGGCTATGCGACCCACGCCTGTTTCATGCATTTTTGTTTCCAGTTGCGCGATGAAGCCGAGCGCTGCATTTTTTTCAGTATCGCGTCCATCGAGAAATGCATGGACAAACACATTATCTGACAGCCCTTGATCGCGACATAACTCAAGAAGTGCAAATAGATGATCTTGACTAGAATGCACCCCTCCATTACTGACCATGCCCATAATGTGCAACCGTGATCCGCGCTTTTTCACTTCTGCCATAGCTTCTAGGAACACGTTGTTTTTGAAAAACGTTCCCTCAGATATTGATTTATTGATCATCGGCAACTGCTGATAAATGATCTTTCCGGCGCCAATATTCAGATGCCCAACTTCAGAGTTACCAACTTCGGCCCACGGGAGTCCGACCACCTCACCTGATGCATGTAGAGTAACTGTTGGATATTCTTCCATGAGTTTGTTCATGTGAGGCGTACGTGCCAGCGAAATTGAATTTCCACGGGATGGCGAAGCAACACCCCAACCATCTAATACAAGCAAGACTAATGGCAATGGTAATGCTGGATCTATTGGTTTTTTTATAATCTTTTGTTCTGTACCAGGTTTTGGAACTACTGTTACAGGAGGCGCCATCTGCGGCATGTCAGGCATTGGAGGCATATGTGGCAACATTGTTGTAACCATTGGAGCCACTACCGGCGGTGCGGGGACGGCTGTCTGCTGGTTTGATTGTTGTTGTTTTGTATTCATTTGGATACGACGCAAAAATAGGTGCGTCCATGCGCACCTATTATACCATATTTTATCAACCTCGACCTATATGATTATAACCCTTCTTCAATTGCCATTAGTCGGTTGTATTTTGCGACACGTTCTGAACGCGATAGTGATCCAGTCTTAATATATTCTGCGTTCACAGCAACAGCAAGATCAGCAATTGTTGTGTCCTCGGTTTCCCCAGAACGATGAGAGATAACCACTTTGTACTTATTTTCTCGCGCTAAGTTGATTGTATCAATTGTTTCTGATAGCGTTCCAATTTGGTTTAATTTAATTAGGATTGCGTTACCAACGCCCTTGTCAATTCCCTCTTGCAATCGTTTTACATTTGTTACAAAAAGATCATCTCCAACAAGTGCTACGCGTTCGCCGAGCATTTCGGTTTGCTCGATCCATCCATCCCAGTCATCTTGATCAAGTCCATCTTCAATAGATACGATAGAGAATGGGTCAATCCAGCCGCGTAAAATATGCGAAATTTCATCTGCAGGATACTGCTCACCATCAAACGTATATTTGCCGTCTTTGAAAAATTCAGATGCAGCCACATCAAGAGCGGTATTTACATCTTTACCCAATTCATATCCAGCCGCTTTCACGGCCTTTGAAATCAGTATCAATGCTAGCTCATTCTCTCCCAAGTTTGGAGCAAAACCACCCTCATCTCCAACAGCGGTCGAATGGCCTTCTTCGTTGAGTATCTTTTTTAGAGCATGGAATATCTCTGCACCAACTCGAACGCGCTCAGCCATTGTCTCTTGCTGTGGAAGAATCATAAACTCCTGAATGTTGATTCCATTATTGGCGTGTTGCCCACCATTCACAATATTCATCATTGGGTACGGTAATGTATAGCCATCTAGCTTCAAGCTAAACGCTTCACGAATATACTGATACAGCTCTACACCTTTTGCTTTTGCAACCACTTGCGCGATTGCGAGCGAAACACCGAGGATTGCATTAGCTCCAAGATTTCCTTTGTTCTCTGTACCATCTAGATCGATCATTGCCTGATCTACCGCTCGCTGATCTTCTGGATCAACAGCTTGTACAGCTGAAAAAAGCTTGTCATGCACGTTGGTAATTGCTTTCAAGACTCCCTTGCCTCCATAGCGCTTGTCATCTCCATCTCGCAGTTCCAGTGCTTCATGATCTCCGGTCGATGCGCCAGATGGCACCATGGCTTCTGCAGATGTTCCGTCGTCGAGTGTTGCGCGTACAGCTATTGTTGGGTTTCCGCGCGAATCCAGGACTTCTCGAGCGTGTAGTGATTGTAATTTCATATGCTGATTTAATTGTTACAGTATTGAATATAGTAGCATATTTTCAACTTTTTGTTATGTTGACGATAGTAGTATATAAGGCTAGGATTGTAGCAACAAATAACTTGGGTTAATTGAATAATCGCATATATATGAAGTCTACAAAGCGTTTTTATCTACTCGGTTTTCTTGCTCTTGCGCTCGTGACGCTCGGAGCTGGATGCCAGAAACAAGTACCTACAACAAGCCAGGCTGTTCCTGCTCCAAATAGTAATGTCGAAGTTGAAGAGATGGTTGTGAATGACTCGGTGCCTGCTGAAGTAGAAGAAGAAGAAGTAAAGACGGTTGAACCAGAAACGACATCTGCTGTCATTGATCTTGATGCCATTGTTGTTGCTGATCCTGTTGCTACACTTGGTTCATTTATTATGAGCGAAAACGCTGGTGCGCAGACCACGGTGTATAGTGTTGACGCGGCTACGGGATTGCAATCGGTGTTGTTGCAATTCGATGAAGTTCGAGAATATGAAACTGGTTCTGGCAACCTCTATGCAGGTCAACCAGCAGCAGTTGACTACAGTGCTGACCGCAATGAATTAGCGTATGTAAGTGACGCTAGCGTTTCGTTATATGATCTAGGCACGAATACTAGTGCGTTCCTTGTGGAGAAAACTGGTACAACAGGAGAGCAAATAGATTCAATTGATTTTCCAACATGGTCCCGCTCAGAAATCTCTGAAGGAGCATTATCCCTGAGCATGCCTGTGTATTCAAATGATGGGTCTGTGCTTTCATTTACAGAAGGTTTTTATGAAGGTTCTAACCCTCTTTTCTACAACTTCGCTGATGATACCCTGACTGCTATAGAAATCTTTGGATGGCATACTAGTGGTATTGATTGGTCACCAGACTCGTCACACCTTGTATATGGAGATGGCCTTGGTTATGCCCCTGGGGGATTATTCGTGACTGATATCAGCGATCTGGTTGTTGGTGAAAGTATTGTTGATTATGATCCCGAGACCAAGCAAATTGAATTTGGCCCACGATTCCTGGATAATGATACCGTAGCTTTTGTCTACACGCCATCCCACAATCAACCTCATCCAGAGATAAAAAGTGGTTTAAACATTGAAGATCCGAGTGTACTTGCAACAGTAGGAACCGATGGTGCAAATGAAATCATCCTCATACAAAATGAATGGGACCATCAACTACTTGCTGCAGACAAGAATACAATTATCTACGAGGAGTATTTAAAGGCCGGACAAGGATTACATAACGGCGTATGGGTATATGATCTTTCTACAACAACAGCTACAAAAATCTTTGATACTGATCCATCAGAATGGTACAGAGTTGATTCTCTTGATACTGCAGCGCAACAAGCTGTCTTTCGTCAGTTCATCAAAGGAGCGGACGACCGTGTGACAGAAACACTCGTTATTGTCGATCTTGCAACGAACACCACTGTATTCAAAACAACACCAAAAGAGGCGAACATTGCCTACTCGTTCCTGGGTTGGAAATAATTAATCGAGCGCTCCTAAACCGGGCAGCTCTTTCTGTGCAAGAAATGTAAGACTTGCCCCGCCTCCTGTGGATGAGTGAGAATATTTTCCTTTGAGTCCAAATTTTTCTGTAACCACTTCCGTATCCCCGCCTCCTAGAACCGCGTATCCTTTTGAATCAGCAATTGCCTGCGCCACAGTGTGAGAACCAGCAGAATATTCATTCATCTCAAATAACCCGACTGGACCGTTCCAGAAAATAGTATTTGCTTGCTCTAATACCTCTCTGTATAGCTTTTGAGTCTTTGGTCCAATATCCAAAAACATCCATCCTGTTGGCACAGCTTCTCCAACTTCAATTATTTTTGTTGGCGCACCAGCATCTGTATTTGGAGCAGCAATAAAATCGAGAGGGATTTGGATTTTTTGAAGTGGCTTACCATTTGGTGTTGTTATGGCAATTCCAGTTGCATCTGTGTTAAATGCATCGTAAATTTCTCTTGCCAAATCTACATAATTGGTCGCATCCTGCCCCTCACCCACGGAATCGCTCTCAACAATTGAGCCTCCCACATCTTGACCTAATCCCTTGATAAATGTGTTTGCAACGCCACCGCCTGTGAGAATAACATCGCTCATTGGTGCAAGGCTACGAATAACATCTACCTTATCCGAAATTTTAATGCCACCAATAACAACGACAAATGGCTTTTCTGGATTATCAACTATTTTTCCTAATGCCTCTAACTCTGACTCAATCAAGAATCCAATTCCTTTATCATAAATAAGCGATGGAAGGGCAAATGTTGATGCATGCTTCCTATGGACAACACCAAAGGCATCAGTAATATAGACATCAATATCTTTTGATAATTGTTCAGCAAAATGAATATCATTATCTTTCTCCTGTGGATAAAAACGAAGATTTTCAAGCAACAATACATCTCCTGCTTTCATTCCTACCTTCACTTTCTCCACTTTTGGTCCAATACAATCACCAACAAACAAAATCTCCTTCCCAAGTAGTTCACCGAGCCGATCTGCAACAGGCTTTACAGAAAATTTTGGGTTCGCCTCTCCTTTTGGACGCCCCATGTGTGAGCCGATCACCAGCTTTCCACCTTTTTGCAGAATATACTCAATTGTACTTAATGCAGCTTTAATGCGCGCATCGTCTGCAATCTGCCCAGCATCATCTAGTGGCACATTAAAATCCACGCGCAAAAAAACGAGTTTATTCTTAAAGGCAATTTCTCGAATGGATTTCATAGTTAGTCGTTTTTCGACATAATGGTTACGCCTTTATACCATACAGAACAAGCACGCATGAAGGGTAGTACAGATCGAAAATGTTTAAAATCTATCCATTTGCGAGCTGCCCATCCAATAAAACCGGTCAAAATGATCTTGTCCTGAAAAGAAACAATTCCATGCTTGCCACCCATTGTAATCACATATCCTACTTTTTTCAATCTATATAACTCCATCTGCTCGCCATGCATGTGATGGAGAATATTGCGTGCAGCAACCGGCCCCTGTTCAATCGCTTCATGGCCAGTCATGGGGCAAAACTCTTCTCCAATATGCGTTTCTGCTGCATCGCCAACTGCAAACACATTCTCCATCTCAATTGTTTGTAATGTCTGTTGCGTTGGTAGTTGTCCTTTTTTT
>CAZMTW010000024.1:0-11509 GCA_964569285.1 uncultured Gammaproteobacteria bacterium | reverse complement strand
GTTGTTATTGATTCATTTGAACCTGAAAAATATAAAAGTTCATTGCTTCGTGAGTAGCCTTGCTAAAAATAGGGCCTTATGATATTCTCAAGCACGCTCTCACAGAACGGTGCTCCGGAAGCATGCGTTCTCTATAACGAATAAGCTATTAGAAGATGGCAAATACAAGCTCAGCAAAGAAAGCGCTGCGTCAAACAGTTAAATTGACCGCTCGCAATCTTGCAAAGAAAAAGAAAATCAAGGAATTGATGAAGGAAGCGGAAGCTGCAATTGAATCCAAATCGAAAGATGCTCAAGCAGCAGCACATAAGCTGTACAAGGCACTGGATAAAGCAGCGAAGACGAATACGATTCACAAGAATAAAGCATCGCGACTCAAGTCTACAGTGCAACAAAAAATAAACAAGATCACATAACATAAACCCTCCGATGTACTTCGGAGGGTTTTTTGTTTATTGGCAGGCTTCAACAATGAATAGGTCTAAGAGCGTTCGCGCGTCTTTGTTAGTTGTTTTGAGTGAGTGATCAATATTGAGGAGGCGCCAATACAGTAGTAGTAATTGTTTTTGAGAAAATTGAGCAACTTGTTTTTGTGCTTTTTGCATTACAAAGGGATGCATCTTTAATCCCACTCCATCTGTTTTTTTTACTTTGAGCAAAGTAGCAATGTGTCGAGCGAGCATTGTAATCAAGTATTGCTCGTTTGCTCCGGCTTCGAACTGTTGTGAGAGAAGAGATGATGCTTGTGATGTGTTTTTTTGTCCGAGCGCATCGGTGAGATTAAAAATGTTGTCGTCAATAATTTCATCTACGAGCTCAGTGACAATAGCGCTTGTAATGTGCTTTGTGTAATTGGCTAGACGTTTCACTTCGCTCGTTAATCGCCAGAGATCGTTTCCAATACTGCTTGCGAGATGATCGACCGCGTCCTCGTCAATTTCGGCATTGTGTCCCTTGCATTCTTTTTTGATAAATGAACGTAGCTGATCTGCGGTGAGTTCTTGAAATTCTTCAACCGTGTCGGCCTTAAGCAATACTTTAAATAATTTATTGTCTTTTCGTGGTGGTGTGTCTCCGATGATGCACAGGATGGTGTCTTGATCTATAGATTCTAATTCATCGCCGAGTTGTTCTTGTTCTTCTTTGACTAACTTCCACAAGTTACGCAAGGTAATAAATCGTTTTTCAGCAAAGAGTCCAGCACTCTTTGTGTGCTTGCGAAAATCATCGATAGAAAAAGTCTCTCCATCTACTGTATGCACGTTAAAACCTTTTTCATCGTACTTATCAATAAATGCTTCACGTAAAAAACTCAGCCGTTCTTGCTGTCTGTACGAGTCTGTCCCATGTAAAAATATGACCATAGTGGAGCTATTGTGCCATGCAGATTGACTGGGGTCAACTATGTAAGTATTCGTTCTAATTCACCCCAATTATCACCGGCTTCAACGTCAACAATAAGAGGTACATCGAGTTTGTGGACTTTCTCCATTATCGCTTTAATTTTTTTGGCTTCTGATTCTACTTTATCAGTATCAACTTCTAATACTAATTCATCATGTACCTGTAGTAACATTGTTGCATCGATTTTCTCGGAATCAATGTGTTGTTGTACTTCGATCATTGCTAGCTTCATTAAATCAGCAGCGGTTCCTTGTACGGGCATGTTGACTGCGGCACGCTCAGCTCCTGCAGAAATCATTCTGTTGGAGGAATTGATTTCTGGTAGATATCGTCTTCGTCCAAAGAGCGTTTCTGCATACTCATCTTTTTTTGCGTTTTCTTTGATTTGTTCTATGTAGTCTGCAATTCCTTTGTGTACGGAAAAATATTTATCCAAAAACATACGCGCTTCTTCTTTTGAAATTCCACTATCACGCATGATTCCTTGTACACCCATTCCATACAGCACGCCAAAATTGATTGTTTTTGCTTGCCGCCGCATATCTTTTGTTACCTCTTCGATTGAAACATCGTTTAATTCAGCTGCTGTACGTGTATGGATGTCTTCTCCGTTTAAAAATGATTCTTTCATGACAGGGTCATTGGCTAGATGCGCAACAACACGTAGCTCAATTTGAGAGTAGTCGAGTGCGAGAATCTTTTTTCCTTTTGCTGGAATGAATGCCTTTCTGATTTCGCGTCCCAGCTCTGTGCGGATCGGAATATTTTGTAGGTTGGGATCAAACGAGGAAAGACGACCGGTTGCAGCAATGGTCTGACTATATGAAGTATGAATTCGTTTTGTTTGTGGATTCATTAACTTCGGCAGTGTATCGATGTAGGTTGATGTGAGTTTTGCAAGTTCACGAAACTCGGTCATCATGTCGATAATAGGATGTGCGCTGCGCAGTTTGTCTAATTCTGAGGCCGCGGTTGAATACCCGGTTTTGGTCTTTTTAATTTTGTCTGTTGGGAGTCCAAGTTTGTCGAATAATACTTCTTTGAGTTGAGCAGGTGATGCAATATTGAACTCCATTCCTGCAGTAGCATGTATTTCTTTTTCTAATTTTTCTATGCGTTGGTGCAACTCCTTTGACATGGTGTTCAAAAACGGCACATCTATTCCAATTCCAGTAATTTCCATTTTGGTGAGCGTTTTCATTGTAGGAATCTCGAACGTGTTCATGAGCTCATTCAGATTTTTTTCTTCAAGAGCGGATTTGAATGTTGTATAGAGCCTCCATGTAAAGTCAGCGTCTTCTGCCGCATACCATGATGCATCTTCAACCGGCACTTCTGCCATGGTGATTTGGTTTTTTCCATTTTTCCCGATGAGTTCTGTGATGGGCTGCATCTCATGACCGAATTCAGTAAAAGCTAAATGGTCTAAACCATTACCGCGGGAACCGCCGCTCAATAGGAAAGAAGCAATCATTGAATCGAACATCTCTCCTTGTACTTCTACCCCGGCATGATGCATCACTTTAAGGTCGAACTTCATGTTGTGGGCAGTTTTGCCGATGCTCGGATCTTCCATGATGACTTTGATTTCTGCGGGTACGTTCGTTCCACACGCTACGTACCACCCTTCGCTTTCTTTCCACGAGAAACTTATGCCAACCAAGTCATCTTCTAAAGCCTTGAGGCCGGTAGTCTCTGTATCAAACGCAAATATTTTTTGCTTTTGTAGTTCGGTGGCAAGTTTTTTAATATCCTCGGGTGTTTGAACAAGGGTATATTTCAAATTTGGGTCACGTTCTTTTTTGGCGTCTTCTCCTTTTGGTGCGAACAACCCTTCCTTTAATTCAAAGCCGGGAAGAGAGTTGAGTTGGGTGAGAAGATTTTTAAATCCATATTTTTGGAATTTTTTTATGACTGCATCTCTATCATAGGAACCGGTCTTTGCATCTTCCAATTTAAAGTCAATTGGTGCGTCAAGTACGATGGTGGCGAGTTTTTTGGAAAGTAGTGCATCTTTTTCACTTCCTTCTAACGCTTTCTTTTCGCGGCCGGTAATGTTGTCGAGGTTTTTAAAGACTTCTTCTATGCTTCCGTATTCTTGCAGTAGGCTTGTTGCTCCTTTCTCTCCAATACCTTTCACTCCTGGGATGTTGTCGCTGCTGTCTCCGCGTAGTCCTTTATAGTCGATGATTTGCTTTGGTTCTAATCCGTGTTTTTCTTTGACCATGGCAGGGTCGTAGAAAATAGTTTCCTTTACTCCTTTGTGGAGCTTCATCATCCGCGTGTCGTCGTCTACCAATTGCAGTAAATCATGATCGCCACTGAGTATGATTGTTTCTATTTTCCCCTTTCCGTCGAATTGATGACAAATAGTACCTATAAGGTCGTCTGCCTCATATTCAGGAACGGAATAGCTAGCCCATCCAAATGCGTCTACAAGCTCATGCACAATCGGGAATTGTGACTTTAGTTCATCTGGAGCAGGAGGGCGGTTTGCCTTATATTCTGCGTAGAGGTCGTTGCGGAATGTTTTCCCTTTACTGTCGAATGTGACCGCAAGATATTCTGGCTTGAGATCTTTTATCACTCGAAGAAGAATGAGGAAAAAACCGTATACTGCGTTTATTTGTTGGCCGTTATTGTCTGTGAGTGGTGGCAGAGCGTGAAATCCTCTATGAATGAGGGCATGCGCATCTATTATGAGGAGTTTTTTCATGCCCCCATTGTAGCAGATTTTAGGATTTTTGTTTGATTGATTTGTGGTGTTTGATGGTTATATGGTTGGTTACTTATAAGACAAGACGTTCGGAGGGAGCGTCTTCTTTTTTTACTTTCTGTGCTGCGTCAAAGATGGTTGCGATTGATGTGCTCTGCGTTTTCATTTTTTGGCTTATGTTGTTTTGTTCGGCATTCTGTTTTTTTGTCCCTGTCTTTTTTTGTTTGAGTACCATACCCACGACTGCTGCAGCAAGTCCTGCAATAAGAATAATAAGCAACGTCATTGTTTGATCGTTTTGAGTTTCTTCTGATGTAGCAAGAGGTGGTGCGGTAAATCCAGATGCAGAGGCACCATTGATAAATGGCACCTCGTCAGTTTGGACAGCACTAATATCATCATTATTTCGTGGGAGTAGTTGATACTCGGCACTTGATTGTATAACAATGCCTCGCAGTTTCACTACCGTGCCTTCTTCTAGCTTACTCTTGTCTATATTAGCCCCTGTCTTTAATGAGACAAGAATCAGGTCGTTAATTGTTGCTTTAGTTCCTGACTGTTCTGTCACCTCTCCTTCTATTTCGACCAGCATTCCCTCGAGTGTTTCTTCAATTTCTACAACTCCGATAATTTCAACCTCATTTCCACTCGACAACACTTGAATATCCTCCTGCGTGGATGTTTTTAGGCGGGTCTCCTCATGTGTTGTCGCTTTTTCTCCGGTCACGCGCACCAGGTCACCAACTTCAAGATCTGGATAGTCCTTTCTATAGGAATATATTTGTATACCTGCACTGTCATCTTGAATATAAAAGTATTGTGTGCCAAATATGCTCTGCAATACAGTTACCACTCCTTCAATGGTTCCACTTTCTCCATCTGTCAGAGTCCGCAACTGTGCAATTGAGATTACGCCTGCCTTTTCTTCTTCAGGGTCATCTTCCTCTCCTGGATTTTCAGTTACAGTTTTTTGATTTGGGGCTGTCGGTGTGATTTCTGTGGTCCATTCCCACTCTCCATCCAAACGAGACCAACTTTCTCCTTCTGTGCTATCTGCATAGGTGGTGCCGTGGATGATTTCCCCAAACGGGTCAATGAGGTATACGGTGTCGCCAGTATTGTTGAGATTAATTTTTGTTTCACCCACTTCGAAAAGTAGAAATTCACCTCGCTGTATGCTGAGATCTCCTATAGTGTAGTAACGAGAGCCGTCGGTCAGCCGCCAACCACCGAGATAAACTGATGTGTTGCCGGTATTTTCTATTTCTATCCATTCATCTGTCCCATCTGGACCTGCTGGATTGGGAAGTAGCTCGCTAAGAAGGATTTGTGTTGAGGTTTCTTGTTTTGCGTCTTTTACTATTCCTTTTTCTTCCTCTTCTTTGACACCTTCTTTGTTTGCTGCTCCCTCTGTGGCGGTGGTAGTCCATGCCCAGGCTTTCTTCAATTTAGACCACGATTGGCCTTTTGCTCCTCCTTCATACGCTGTTTCGTCGAGTAGAACTTCATCTGGTTGATACAGCAGTACAGAATCACTGCTGTTATTTAAGTAGATTTTGGATACGCTATACGGAATAACAAGGTATCCATGACCAGGAATACTTGTTGATACAAAATCTTCCGCGTCGATGACATATTTTTTGCCTGATGCATCTGCAAGCATCCATCCGGAAAGGTCCACAGATGTTCCGTTGGAATTATAAAGCTCGATAAACTCCTCCTCTTCTCCGTCGGGTGCGGGGTAGACCTCTGACAGTTCGATAGCTGTAGAAAATGGCCCGACTATGGCTTTGGTGTCGGCTAATTCGCATGATGCAGGTGGATGAGCATGACTTATGAGCGGTGTGGTGATGAATAGGGTGGTGAGAATGACATTGAATAGTTTCATATGTTCTCACTTGTTATTAGATAAACAAAAACCTCTCCGCAGCGGGAGAGGAATGTCCATCAATGTAGGTATCATAGCGTGGAGAAAGGTGCTTGTCAATACTCTGGACGAAAATGAAAACACCTGCTAGTGTACACAGACTTGCCGGAGTGGTGAAATTGGTATACACGCCAGCCTTAGGAGCTGGTGAGCTTGTCTCGTGAGAGTTCGAGTCTCTCCTCCGGCACATCAACCGCCTTTATTGGCGGTTTTGTTTTTTGTGTTATAATACAATTAACATCAAATACTAAAAAATAAAAAGGAGAATATGAATATAACACTCTTTCATAGAACCGCACTCAAGTTGACGGTCGTCATTGCAGCCACAATAGCTGCTTTTTTTGTTCTTACATCAAATGTCTATGCAGAAACAGCAGCGGAAGGAGATCAAACAAACGCATCTCGTACGAGCCTTCTTCTAGAGGGTGGGTATCCAGAAACAGTCGTCGTTGGTTCTAGTGCTGTAGCAGAGACAAACGACATGCTGTATGCTGGCCTCAATGCCCCAAACGGAATGTTTTGGTCAGATGATTTTGGTGAGATATGGCATGGTATGACTGGCGATGCGGATACCGGTAGTGTGATTGATGTTGATGTGTCGGACACTCCTGGAACTGCGTTTATGATTGGTGGTATCTCGTTGTACCGCACACAAGACAATGGTGTTACGTGGACGCAATTAGAAGACGTACAAAATGTGTCTCAGTATTTTGCCGCTGGACCAGACGGTATGCTTGCTGTTCCAACTCGTAATGGGGAAATTGCGGTTAGCACAGATGATGGTGACACATTTACGACATACACGTTTGCTGGTGGAGTAATGGAGGTTGCTGTCACTGCGGACAATACTGTTCTTGCATTAGCAGGCGAAGGTGACACAGTGTCATTATATACACTAGACAGTGGTGCAAGTGCGTTTGTAGATACAGGAGTAAGTTGTGAATGTCGAGTAGTTATTGCGCATCCAACAGATCCGAATTATTGGGTGATTGCTGGTTCAACTGAAGTAAAGTATACAGCGGATGGAGGAGTAACCGCTTTTGAAAGCATGACCGTGCCTGAGGGTGTTTCTACTGGCGCTTCGGTGATTCGTGCCAATGGTGATGTGTACTTGGGTAATCAATATTCTTCTGATAACGGTGCAACATGGAATGGTGCTGGTGGTTGGAATTGGATTACGTTCGATGATGTGAATGGATATGTGTACAGCGCTTCAACGCGAGGTGTTGGACGTGCAACTTCAGCAGATGGGCCGTTTATAGACAAAGTAACCGGTATGACGGGTGTTACGATTAGTGATATTGCACAAGATTCAACAAAAGAGGTTGTGTGGTTGGCTGTGCAAGGTGGTTTTGCAAAGTCAATTAATTACCTGACTGCAACGAATGCTGGCATTGACCCTACGTGGGAATATCCAATTACAACTGGTGGCCCAGACGGAAGTGGTGTTGCGGTATGGGTAGACCAAACCGATGCTTATCACGTTGTTGTGAGCGGAGGTGGAATTAGTTATTCAACAGATGGAGGAGATACCTTTACTGAAGCGATAACAGATGTAAGTGGACAAATATCTGTAACTGAAATAGATGACTGGGACGGAACATTATATGCAGCATATTCATCTGATTCAGGAGGAGGTGTTATGGTGAGTACTGACGCCGGTATTCATTGGACAGATTTGGCAATGCCATCTGCTGCAGTGCAGTCGATTATTCCTACCGGTGACGGAGTTATCGCTGGGCTTGGGTCTGAACAAGACTCCACTGCATCAAAGCGTGGTATCTATATGTATGAAGATGGAACTTGGACGCATATGACCTCTGACCCAGATCATATCCTTTACGGTGCTATTGTGAATGATTTGTTAGTTACTCCAACTAATTCAGCTTTGGTTGCAGTAACATCTGGCGAGGGGATGGAAGGCATTATTGCCGTTTCAAATGATTATGGAGCAACGTGGACAAAAGTTGGTGGCGATGATATTCCAAATGACTTTTGGGGTCAGGGATTAGCGTTAAGCACAGTAGATGATGACCAAATCTTTGCCAGTACTGCACGACCAGCCGGCACAGGATATATCTATACCTGTAGCCTGAGTAAGGACACGTGTGATATTTATTACACCGGTTTAGTCGATGAGACGTTTAATGCAATGCTCTTTGATGGATTGATTAGTGGTTCGAATGTTGGTTTGTTTACGTATCAAGGAAAAGCAGCTCTTGCAATAAAGAAGTTGAAGAATAAAAAACATAAGCAGCGCCTTCGTGTTGTTCTTAGTGATAAGGCAACAACAAAGGTTTTGAATGACCGCAGAGTCAAATTGTACCGAAAAAAACTTGGGAAGAAGAAGTTTTCATTCTTTAAGAAAGGAAAAATGAAGAATGGAAAAGTGGTGTTCAAGTTTAAGAAGAAGGTGAAAGGAACTTTTCAAGCTCGTTGGGCAGCAGGAGGAAGTGATTCCGGAATTTACGCGAGTGCAACCTCAAGTAATTTAAGTATAAAGAAATAATTAATTATAATGTCAATGAAAATAGTATCACGATTTATTACTGCGGGAATCCTTGCCTTCGCAATGCCATTTGCGGCATTGGCGGCAGATACGTTTATTCCGACGATTGATTCGTTGACCGTGTCCGACAGTGCGGTGAGTGCTGTTTCCGACTACGTCATAGCCATTATTGTGTCGTCAGATATTCCAGCAGGTTCAACTATAAGTTTCTTTTTTGGAGAAGATGGTGAAACAGGAGTAGCAGCTTTTACCTTTTCAGAGGCAGGGGAAGACCTTTACTCTCAAGAGCCTCCTGGAACAATATCGGGCACAGGAAGTGTGACTAACGGAGGAACCACGTATGAAATTTTTACTACAGCGATTGTTGCCGCCGGGAAACATATGCTGACATTACCCAATGTTACTAATCCGGGTACTTCAATGGTGGTGAATATGTATGTAACTACCGAGGCATTTCCACCAACTGGAGTGACGTATAGCGATCCATTTGTTATTGGTGATGCAGTACTTCCATCTGATGATGGCGGAGGTGATGTGCCTAGTGTTGTTTCAGATGTGACCATTGCTCAGGGCAATACACTGACATCTGCAGTATCAGATTATGTATTTACTATTACTACGAATGCCGCTGCTTCCGCGGGTGATGACTTGATGTTGTTCTTCCAGAATACAGGAGTATCAGGTGGCCCGGGCGCTTCTGGATATTCCTTTGCAAATGCGACTATTACGTCAGAGTCAATGTCTGGAACTGTTTCAACTGTTGGCACGGATGATACTATGCTGGATATTACCTTAAGCAGTGCCTTACCAGCTGATACATACGAGGTGTTAGTTCGAGGTGTTACGAATTCTGCAACTGCAGGTACGTATACAGCGCATGCGAATACTGGTGGTCCAGATGCTGCATCTTCGGCGGCTAAATCTGAATCGTTTACTCTTGCTGCTGATGGTGGGCCAGTCGAAGGATTTGATGACGGACAAGTACCAGGAAAACCAACTGCTCTTAAGGCAAAAAAAATTAAGAAGAAATCCTTCAAGGCACGGTGGACCGCTCCGGTAGATTCGACAGTGACAAAGTATGTGTTACAAGTACGAAAATTCAAAATTAAGAAAAAGAGTAAGTGGCGTACATTTAAGTCGGTGACTAAAACGACTAAACTGGTGAAGAAATTGAAGCCCGCAACAAAGTATCAATTCCGACTGCGAGCCGTGAACGATAATGGGAAGTCTGGGTTCACGCGCTGGAAGAAGTTTACTACCAAAAAATAACACAAACTTTTCAAAAATGGTCCGATGTAATGTCGGGCCATTTTTTTGTTTATTTTTAATATCTAAAATAGTTGTCGTAATATATCATCTCCAAAGTTGGAGATGATAAAGTCGGCCATGTGAAGGTCATTTGCGTCATGCGTTGTTGCAACACCAATGACCGTCATTCCCGCTGCTTTTCCTGCTTGAATTCCTGGTATTGAATCTTCAAATACAATGGCGGTGGTGGGGTTTATGGATAAACGTCGTGCGGCTTCCAGATAGACGTCTGGTGCGGGTTTGTTGTGGGCAACTTCTTCTCCAAGGACGATAGTTTGAATCGCGTCTATCCAATCAAATGTATCACGCACCATTTCCATGTCGTGTTTTGGTGTTGCTGTGGCAATGGCTATTGGTACTTCTTTTTTAAGAAGATATTCAATGAATTGCTGTGCGCCCAGAACTACGAGAGGATTGTTTTTAAACGATTCTCTAAATGTTTTTTTCTTTTGTTCCACAATTTTTTCTATGGTACTGGTTGTTTCTGCGCCGAATAACGTATGTACAATTTGTTCTGTTCCCATGCCTTCGATCGTGTCATACATCTCTTCGATAAACGGTATACCAAAATCATTATGAGTTTGTACCCATGCATCGCGGTGATGAGACATGGAGTCAACAATGACACCGTCCAGATCGAAAATTACTGCGGAATACTGCAATGTTTTCATCTATTGTTTTTTATAGTTTTTGAATACATCTTCAATATGCGGCGGGCAAAATCCATCAGCAGGACGAGACCCACGATTTGGCTTGTCGAATACAGTTACTGATTCGATTTTGAGCAGCTCTGGTGTCGGAATAGCGTATGTTTTTGCATGACGCTCTTTGGTTTTATAGATGTCTCGAAGTTTGCTTTTTGGTGTTATTTCGGGGTAGAGTGTGCATTCTAAAACATCTGCCATATTATCTGGGCCAACTGGCCAGTAGTCGTGGATGCGTCCCATCATGGTCGTGCCATCAGCGAATGTGAACCATGCGTCGACCGTGTACTCGAGTTTGTCGTAGTCAAAACGATCTTTAAATACCTCTTTTGTATATTCTTGCTTTTTTTCTTCCATATACGTGTACTGTATCACCGGTTTTTTCACTGAGCAAGGCCTGCTATTTAATGTATGCTGCGTCTCAACAGGTGACGACCTATCCGATGATCCCATTCTTTTATATTTCACTGTTTGACATATAGGTGTAATGCACCTAGGGTGGATATATCCATCCCGGATACGGAGGTGCCTAATGAACAAGGAACGTGAACGTGTTCCCCTTGGTGTGACGGAGGCAGCGCGTCTTCTCGTTGCCTGCATCCAGGCGGGGCTGATCGACGTGTCGACGACCCCGTGGCACGGCATCATTGCCAGTTCGCTCAACGAGCAGGGCTGGGGTGTGATGCTACTGAGGCAGGTCGTTCCACGTGGTGAATGGTCGGATCGGCATGAGGAGCTCGCGCGCGCGCTCGTGCAACAATCCGAACGGGCTCGCAGTCTTCGAGTCACCCACCTAACTCGCGTCGAGCCCACCCGCGTCATCGTGGAGCTGGTGTCGTTGATCGAGACCGGTGGACTGGTTCTTTCTCCAGCATCTGGCGTAGCTGCGTACCAGCACCCGCTGCTCTTTTTTTATCTAACAAAGAGAGGTACACCCTCTC
>CAZMTW010000023.1:0-11526 GCA_964569285.1 uncultured Gammaproteobacteria bacterium | reverse complement strand
GTCCAAACAATTCATCAACATACATGTACATCCGTAATCCACTTACACCAAACTTTGCAGCGATTTACGGTCGTATGGAATATACCAGTTCAACTACTGAAGTCTTTGCAACAAGCGGTAGTACTCTGTACGACCCTTGTACAAGCGCAGGTCTAACAAATGCGGAATGTAGTTGTTATAACTATGGCTTAATCAGCCAACCAACCAGTTCCGGCCCATGGGTTCCAGTACCGTAACACCCCTATGGATCAACCAATAGAACAACCAGAACAGCAACCAGTGATGCCAACAATCGCGTCAGATGAGGTTGAGGATATTTTTGCGCAAACTGCATCAAGTCCTACTCCTCTAGCAACAGCAACAAAACCAGTACCTGCGAGTCTTCCACCTATACAGCCAGAACCAGTTATTGGAGATGTGCAGAACATTCCTCCAACACGAGACTCTCGACCTGGACAACGTCGCATGGGACGAGGTACACGTATGCGCTTAATCGTTCTTGCCGCTGTCGTCGTCGTGTCTCTCGTTGTGTTGGGCATTGCATATTATATGCAGAATCGCGTTGACAACACCGTTGTTGATGAAATAACGACTGATGTAGAAAATATTGATACTATTGTTCCCGTAGAGACTCCAGTACTCAATCCAGTAACCCCTGTGATTACTGAGCCAATTATTGACTCTGATGGAGATGGATTACTCGACAAAGATGAGATACGTTTTGGTACTGATCCAAAAATGAGCGATACGGACTTAGATGGATTAACAGATCGACAAGAGGTGCAAATACACATGACCGATCCATTACAAAAAGACACCGATGGTGATTCTTTTTCCGATGGGGAAGAAGTTCGCAATTTTTTCAATCCAAATGGACCAGGCAAGCTCTTGGACATTGTCGAAGAGATTAATAAATTTGAAGCTGAAGAAGCGCAGTAAGACGTATGTTTGATAACAATATTCCACAACCAAACTCAGAAGGTATTAAACCACCTGCTCCTATTGGCCCAACGCCACCACAACAAAGTATGGCCATCCCAGTGAGCAATAATCCTTCTACGCCACCCACACCAGCACAGAGCGCGGATCGGATTTACACCATGCCAGAAAAATTCATGCCTTCAAAAAGGCCTGATGCAACAAAGGCGGGAAACAAGAAAAAACTGTTTTTGATAATTGGTATTATTGCTGCTGTGTTGATTATTCTTATTGCTATTATTGTCTATGCTCTTCAGGTATCTACAGTGGATGAAGAGCCGGTAGCAGATCAGGTGGATATACCGACAAATACAAATGCAGTTGTAACAAATAACGATAACACCAACGCGGCGAATGTAAACGGTGGTCTCAACGATCTAACGAATGCGAATACAAACGCGGGAGCAACATTAAACCTGAATGTGAATGCTGATCTGAATGAAAACATCAACGAAGAATTGTTTCCAAACGCAAATGCAAATGTGAGTGTTGTCGCACCAAATGCAAATGTGGCATCTGTGCTCCCTGACCGGTCTCGTGTGACTGATTCCCGTGATAAAGATAGGGACGGGCTCACTGACGTTGAAGAAGCGCTATATGGAACCGAAGTGAATTTACCAGATTCTGATAAGGATGGATTTGTTGATGGAGCAGAGTTGAAGAATTTATTTTCTCCCTCTGCAAAAGAAAAAACATTACTTGCATCTGGAAGTGTAATCAAATATGAAAATACAGATTTTAACTGGAGCATACAATATCCATCTCAGTGGGTTGCCGAACCATTAGATGTCACCAATCGAGAAGTGCTCTTTACTGCAGATTCAGTGCAAGGAGAGTTCATTCAGGTCATCGTCAGCGAGAATACAAATGGCGTTGATATCGCAGAGTGGTTTGCATCATTATATGTCGATATCGAAGCCGCAGATTTGGATCCATTTTCTGCAGGTGGATTAGATGGAATAATCACACCAGATGGGTATACCGTGTATGTAGGAAACAAAGATGTCATTATTGGAATTATCTATAGCTTTGGAAGTGCAGAAAAAATCAATTTCAACACGACATATCAGATGATGTTGAATAGCTTCAAGTATACAAAGAAGCCAAAACAAGAAGCAGCCACCGATGAGATAACAGACCCAACAACAAATGCTGCGACTGACACGAACGCTAATGCTGTAACCAATACAACCGGCGATACAAACACAACACCAGGGGCATGAACAGATTTGAGTTCAATAGAACTCAGCCGCTGGATGAGCTGAGTGATGATATGGTTCAAAACATATTCGATGCCAGTGCTACGGTTGTTGATATTCCAGACTCATTACTGTTTTCAGTGGCTGTAGTCACAAATGAAGACATAGCACCACTCAACAAGCAGTATAGGGGCAAGGAAGGCCCTACAGACGTACTTTCGTTCCGATATGATGAGGAGAATGGTGAAATTCTGCTATCTGTAGACAAGATACGTGCGCAAGCTGCAGAATATGGACATGATGTACGTACTGAAGCAGCATTCTTGCTTGTACATGGTATTCTACATATACTTGGTTGGGATCATGAGCGATCAGAAAAGGAGGCAAAAGAAATGAGAAATTTAGAAATAACAATATTACAACAATGTGGGTTAAACTGCGCTCGTTAAGAAAAAGTTTCACGTATGCCTCAAAGGGCCTACGATATGCATTTGCGCATGAACAAAACTTCCGTATTCAACTTGTTATCGCTTTGGTGGTCATATTATTGATGGTTGTTCTACCAATTAAGGCTTGGGAGGCTGTTGCACTAATTTTTGTGATTGTATCTGTATTGATACTGGAAATCGCCAATACAGTTGTAGAGCGCTTTGTGGATCTTCTAAAGCCACGATTGCATCATTATAGTGAAATTATCAAAGATATGATGGCTGCCGCCGTTTTAATAGTCTCAGTAGGAGCCGTCATAGCTGGAATCATTATTTTTTACCCATACGTCATATCATCGTGATATGAAATATGGTATACTATACACATGGCGAGAGATGACATCATTACAGGATTAGACATAGGCTCAACAACAATTCGAGTTGTTTCTGGGCAGGTGAAAGCAAATCGTGACTGGGACGATACGGTTCATATTATTGGTGCTGCAGAAGCTCCTGCTGAAGGTATTAGCAAAGGAGCGATAACAAGTATTGAAGACGCGGTATCCAGCATCTCTTCTGCACTTGAAAAGTGCGAACGAATGACAGGAGTACCTATTGAACATGCATTGGTGAGTGTAAACGGAGCTCATGTGGTTGCTCAAGAGAGTCAAGGGATTGTGGCAGCATCAAAACCAAGTGGAGAAATAGGCGAAGATGATGTTGAGCGGGTTATCGAAACCGCTCAGAGTGTTGGTGTGCCGCCAAATTTTGAAATTCTCCATATGATTCCTCGTTCATTTTCTGTTGATAACCAACGGGGCATTAAAGATCCTGTTGGCATGACCGGAATAAAATTAGAGGTTGATTCTCAGATAATCCTCGGAATGACCTCTCAGATCAAAAATATAACCAAATCGGTGTATAGAACTGGGGTGGACATTGATGACCTTGTAGTGGAGGTTTTAGCAGCCTCAGAGGCCGTATTAAGCAAGCGAGAGAAGGAAATCGGGGTTGCAGTGCTGAATTTGGGTGGAGCAACAACCAGCTTGCTGGTCATGGAAGAGGGTGAGGTAATTCATACAAAAATTCTCCCTGTCGGTGCTGGTCATATTACAAACGACATCGCAATTGGTCTGCGCACCTCTGTTGATGTTGCTGAGCACATTAAAATCGATCATGGTACAGCACTTCCAGAAGAGGTAGGCAAACGTGAAGAGATTGATTTGGCAAAAATTGACTCTAAAGAAAATGTACTCGTATCTCGCAAAGAAGTTGCAGAAATCATTTCAGCACGCTTAGAAGAGATTTTTGACATGGTACAGCAAGAGCTACGCAGTATTGATCGGGCTGGTAAGCTACCAGCGGGAATTGTGTTAACAGGAGGAGGAGCAAAACTGCACGGTATTACAGAATATGCAAAACAGCAGTTTCACACCGCTGCCTCAATTGGAATGCCACGACACATCAGCACACCTATCGATAAAATCATGGATCCTGTATTTGCTACAGCAATTGGATTGGTATTGTGGGGACAAGGAGTACATGAGGGAACCAACCGTCCAAGCTTGACCAATTTCTCATCGGTGACAGATGTAACAAACAAAATGGGCAAATGGTTTAAGTCGTTGATGCCTTAAGCGCTTCTGGAATATGGCATCCCGGCTGGTCCTCAATATGCTGCGGAGGGCCGCTCAACCATAATTCCATCGCGCTCACTCCACCAAAGCTACTATGTAGCTTTTTTAGGTCCGAGTAAAAAATGTATACAGGAACTCTTGTCAATTTTTCATGTTTGGTATAGACTGATCACGTAACATTTTTTATCCAAAATCATTGAACACCATTTGTACTCGCGTACAAAAAAGGTCATAATAACAAACAATATGGAAGTAAAACCAGACGTAGAAACATTTGCAAAAATTAAAGTCATCGGAGTCGGTGGTTCAGGTGGAGCCGCTGTATCACGAATGATTGACGCCGGTTTAAAAGGTGTAGAGTTTATTGTCATCAATACAGATGCGCAAGCACTACATCATTCACCTGCAAAACTCAAACTACATATAGGAAAGACCACAACTCGAGGACTTGGAGCAGGAATGGACCCAGAGGTTGGCTTCAAAGCAGCTGAAGAAAACTCAGATGAGATTCAGGACGCACTCAAAGGAGCAGACATGGTCTTCATTACCTGCGGACTTGGAGGTGGAACAGGTTCAGGAGCTGCACCATATGTTGCACAGATGGCAAAAGATGCTGGAGCACTCACTGTGGGTGTTGTCACTAAGCCATTTGAATTCGAAGGAGCACAGCGTTCAAGTATTGCAGAGTCAGCTCTTTCAGAATTGTCAGATAAGGTGGATACAATCATTACTATTCCTAACGACCGCCTTCTACAGATTATCGACAAAAAAACTTCATTACTTGAAGCGTTCTCAGTTGTTGATGAAATTCTACGACAAGGTGTACAAGGAATTTCTGACTTGATTACCATTCCAGGATTGATCAACGTCGACTTTGCCGATGTAAAATCGGTGATGTCAGACGCAGGATCAGCATTAATGGGTATCGGACGTGCTAGCGGAGAAAACCGTGCTATCGACGCTGCAAAAGCTGCTATTGATAGTCCTATGCTTGAAATGTCTATTGATGGAGCACGCGGAATTCTATTCACCATTGCTGGTGGAGCAAACCTTGGAATGTTCGAGGTAAATGAAGCTGCTCGTGTGATTACAGAATCTGCAGATCCCAATGCACGTATTATCTTTGGTTCTGTTATTGATGACAGCATGAAAGATGAAGTGCAAGTAACAGTGGTTGCTACTGGATTTGGAGACATTCCACGTTCAACAAAGAAAATGACCGCAACCAACCCATTTCGAGATATCGAAGGAATTAAGCGAGAAGATGCAGCAGATGAGAGAGATGATGCGCCAGTGTCATCTGCACCTGCAGCACGAACCATTATGGATGAGGATCCAGTAGAATCCGCTGATGAGGATCTTGATATTCCAGCGTTCATTCGGAAGAAGATGATGTAACATTTCCGCTAGACGGAAGCAAAAAACCGCTCAAGACGAGCGGTTTTTTGATATCCAAGACCCCTTGACTGTTAGGGGTATACAAGGTACACAACATAAACCGAATCAACCAACGAGTCGCTCTTGCGACGACTACTCGGAGGTGAAGGATGGGATTCACATCAAGAGAGATCGCGGACCAGTTCGCGCTGACCGAAGAAGCGAGGCTCGAGGCACACAGGAACCTGGAGCGGCTGCATCCCAGGATCACGTCCGCCCTGGTCTCGATCACGGCAAACTGGAAGAAGCTCCTGAAGTTGCTGGCTGCGCGGAAGCTGGACGACGCACTCGTCTACGCCGGGCGATTCCTGGCAGCGATGTCCACAGCCGTCAGCTCGAGGATCAGGGACGAGGATCGGAACAAGCTGGTGAAAGAACTCCAGGTGCACAGCATCAGCACTAGTCCGGTGATGCAGATCCAGCACATGCTGGAACTGCTGAAGAACGATCAACCCGCGCTGGCGCACGTCTTCATGGCGTTCGCGCCGATGCATCCCGACAACGGGGGTGTGGTAGGAGTCTTCACCACCCAGGAGGTGCGAGTCCTCACGACGACCCACCCGACTCGCGATGGCGGGGTTGGATCACGCCTGACCAGCGAGTTGAATGCATTGGGTGTCGAGACGAAGAAGCCCGGCGGCAGCGAAAAGGGAGGCTAGGCGACTTCGGTCGCCGAGACTGATCTCCTGGGGAGGAGAGAAGAAGTCGAAGAGGCCTGGAGGGACCTCTTCTTTTTTTATACAACACCGTATTGACTTTTTGGAGCAAACAAGATACACAGCATGCACCTTTTATCTATAGCAGAACAGTCTTCTGCACTGCTCGAAGGAGAATCAGTGACCGCAAACAGGTACAGAGGAGGTTTCAGCTACCACACTTTCATCATCGCGACTGACGATCAGATCGCGAAGCTGATCGAGCGCTTCGGCGACATGGATGGGGTGGAGTCGAAGCTCAAGTTCGCGCTGACTGGCGCGGTGATGTCCTGGAAGGAATTCCAGGCTACGCTGCCTGGCGACCTCGGTCCAGAGAGCGCTCTGACGCAGATCGGTGGCTACCTGATCGCACTCGCAGCTGAGCGATCGAACCACCGAAGTAATCCGCTGGAAGAACAGGCGGCCAGGGTCATAAACCTCGTGAAGGGCCATGAGGGTGAAGTGATCAAGCTTATAGAGCACACCGTGGCCTTCGCACAGAGGATGATGGGGGTGAGCGAAGTGGCTCTGCAGATAGCGATGGAGGCCATTCTGCGAACCAACCCTGTCGCCATCATGGCGCTACAGGATACGAAGAGCTACGCCAAGGGCTGAACCACCATGCGTCCGTGGGGAAGGAGACGAAGAGGCCGAGAGGGACCTCTTCTTTTTTTTGTCACAAACCCCTTTTTCTGGTACAGTAATAGCGTATGCATTGTCCATCATGTAGAGCAGGAGATACGCGCGTTATTGATTCACGCGTCATCGAAGAAGGTTCAGCAATTCGTCGAAGGCGAAATTGCGAGACCTGTTCGTTTCGGTTCTCCACACTTGAAGAAATGGAGATACTCAGTCTGACAGTCGACAAAGCAGACGGGTCAGAAGAGCCGTACGATAAAGATAAGCTACTCTTTAGTTTAAATACCCCATTACGAAAAAGGCCTATTACTTCTGCACGACTTAAAAGCGTTGTAAACAGTATCCAGGAAGAAATTCAGACAAAGGCAAAGGCAGATCATATTGCAAGTAGTATTATCGGAGAGATAGTCATGAAGCACCTCAAAAAGTTAGATAAAGTCGCCTACATCCGTTTCGCATCCGTCTACCGATCATTTGAGGACTTGAGTGAGTTTACTGAAGAGGTAAATAAAATCTCACCAAAAAAGAAATCAAAAAAGAAAAAAAAATAGTAGAGAAATAATATGCATTGGAACAAACGACCAATAGAAGAGTACAATCCCAAAAAGCGGCTTGGTTTAGTGCATGTGTATACTGGAGAAGGGAAGGGCAAGACAACCGCAGCACTTGGCGTTGCGATGAGAGCAGCCGGACACAAGATGCGTGTCTTGGTCGTGCATTTTTTAAAGGGGCACAAAGATTATGGCGAGATACTCAGCTTAGAGAACCTCAGCCCATATATAGAGATAGTGCAGTTTGGTACACCTGAGGTTACAAACCTTAACGATCCAGCAGCTATGGATGTGTACTTGTCCCAACAAGCAATGAAACACATACAACGTGCCATGAAGAAAAATCGACCAGACATACTCATACTCGACGAGATAAACACTGCAGCAAAATATGGACTGATTGATATTAAAGAGGTGTTGGACTTTATTGATAATAAGCACCAACAAACAGAGGTAATTATGACAGGACGCGATGCTCCAAAAGAGTTTCTCAACGCAGCTGATTTGGTGACAGTTATGACGACGACCAAAAGTCCCTATCACGAGGGGTTTATTCCACGAAAAGGCGTTGAACACTAAACACTAGTTCTAGTAGTAAAAAAGGAAAAGACACCACAATATATAGTGGTGTCTTTTTCGATGGGCATGTGTTATCCACATCTTATGCTCCATAGGAGGCAGGAGAAGAGGATTGATCCGTGACAGAGGTCTGTGGTACAATACGTTGACCGATACAAGTACTATATGTAGTTGTAAATGGTATAATTAGACACTACATATAGTGGTTGCTGAAGTAGGGGAATGGCCTCAACAGTAGAGTAGAAGCCATCCCTTTACTTCAAAAAATAAAAGACATAACAATACACCTATGGCCCATGAACTAACAGGCCTCCGGCAGGACGTTTTTTTTGACCGCTACGCGCTCAAGAACGAGAGCGGAGAACGAATAGAAGACACGCCAGAGCAAATGTGGCATCGCGTTTCCAAAGCGATCGCAGCCGCAGAAATAACAGTAGAAAAAAAACAAGAATGGGAAGGTAAGTTTTATAACGCGCTGGAAGATTTTAAATTTGTTCCTGCAGGTCGTATTTTGGCAGGCGCAGGCGCTGGAGTTGATCTGACGTTTTACAATTGTTATGTTATCCCATCTCCAGACGATAGTCGTGGAGGTATATTTGAATCTGTGCGCACTATGGTGGAAATCATGTCACGTGGTGGTGGTGTTGGTGTAAATATTTCTTCTCTCCGTCCCCGTGGACAGCACGTGAAAGGTGTAAACGGTACAGCATCTGGCGCAGTGTCTTTTGGTGGTTTGTATTCATTCGCAACCGGACTAATCATTCAAGGTGGATCACGTCGAGGAGCGCTCATGCTCATGATCAATGACGACCATCCAGATGTAGAGGAATTTATTACAGTCAAACGCACCATGGGCAAGGTGACTAATGCAAACCTCTCTGTTTGTGTGTCTGATCGTCTTATGGAAGCTGTAGATAATGACACTGACTGGGAATTGAAGTGGGAAGGAAAAACAGTTAAAACCATTAAAGCACGCGAGCTGTGGAATTTGATTTGTGAATCTGCACACGCATCTGGTGAGCCTGGGCTGGTATTTATGGAGCGTGTGAATAAAGAAAGCAATACATGGTATTTTGAAGATCTGATTTCTGTGAATCCGTGTGGTGAACAACCGCTGCCAGCGTGGGGTGTTTGTAACCTCGGCGCTGTTAATTTATCAGCGTTTGTAAGTGAAGACGGTACACTCGATCGAGAGGGATTAAAAGAGACTGTTCATACTTCTATTCGTTTCTTGGATAACGTTGTTGATTCAACACCATACTTTTTTAAAGAAAACGAGGAAGCACAAATGGTGGTTCGTCGTACCGGTCTGGGTACAATGGGTCTTGCTGATGCGTTAATCAAAACAAAGATTCCATACGGAACAGACGAAGCAGTTGAATGGGCAGATGATGTCTATGCGCTTATTCGTGATGAGTCATATCGAGCATCAATTGAAAACGCAAAAGAAAAAGGAGCGTTTCCAAAATTTGATGCAGACAAGTATTCACAAGGACGATTTATTCAACAATTACCTCAAGATATTCAAGACGAAATCAAGAAACATGGAATTCGTAACGGTGTTCTACTGACACAAGCGCCAACAGGAACAACGAGTATATTGGCAAATGCCAGCTCAGGCATTGAACCTGTTTATGATTTTGCACTGAAGCGAAAAGATCGATTGGGAGAGCACATTGTGTATCATGAGTTATTCAAAAAGTGGAAGGATGCACATCCAGATGTTGCAGATGAAGATCGACCAGCATATTTTGTATCTGCGAAACAACTTACTCCTCTTGCACACGTTAAAATGCAGGCAGTCGCACAGAAGTATACAGATGCATCTATTTCAAAAACAGTGAACGCTCCAAATGAGCACACAATCACAGACGTACAAGATCTGTACATGCAAGCATACAAATTAGGTTGCAAAGGAGTTGCATACTATAGAGATGGTTCGCGTGATTCCTCTGTTCTCGAATCTTTAGACGAGGGTGACAAGAAAAAAGAAGAAGAGAAAACACCAGAAGGTCTTCAGGCTCCAGAGCCGCGACCACGTCCAGAGGTGGTTGCTGGTGCGACATATAAGATCAAAACCGGATATGGCACGATGTTTGTGACCATTAATCACGATGAAAACAGTAAGCCATTTGAGGTATTTGCAACGATTGGAAAATCAGGTGGGTTCTTTGCAGCGAAGTCAGAAGCAATTTGTCGCTTAATTTCACTTGCACTCCGATCTGGTATTCCTGCAGAAACAGTTGTTGATCAGATAAAAGGAATTCGAGGACCAATGCCAAGCTGGGGTAAGAACGGGCAGATCCTATCTATTCCAGATGCGATTTCTCAAGTGCTGACCATGCACATCAACTCTGCTCAAGGGCAACTATCTCTGAAGTTTGAGGAGCCTGAGGTAGAGGACAAGGAAACGAAGTTAGGGCAAGAACTACTCACAGCAACAGAAAGTGAAGAAATTATTATCACAGAAAAAGTCGCAGCAGACGGTTCTCATAGTTCAAGCATGAGTATGAAATCATCATCATCAATTGCAGATGCAGGTGTTGCACCAGAGTGTCCTGAATGTGGTGGCATTCTCGCTATGGCAGAGGGTTGCATGAACTGCTACGGTTGTGGCTATTCTAAATGCGCCTAACCTCGGTTCTGATACACAATAATGACGGCCAGAAAACAGCCTGGTGAATTACCGGGCTGTTTGGTATAATACATCCATGAATATGAATCATTTTACATCAAAAAAACTGATTGCTGCAGCAGTGCTGATTGCTTTCGGAGCTGGAGGGCGATATCTATTACAAGACGTACCAAACATTGAAACCATAACGGTTGTGTCATTATTGGCAGGTTCATTACTTGGTGGTCCATGGACTATTGTTGTTGGTCTTTCAACAGTTGCTATAACAGACATCTTTATTGGTAATACGAGTATTTTGTTTTATACATGGTCTGCATGGGCTGTGATGGGAGTATTTGGATATGCGCTCCACAACAGAAAGAAACGTATTGTAAAGCACTCATTGGAACTAACAGGAATGGGTGTGCTCGGAACTGCATTCTTTTTCCTAATCACGAATTTTGGAGTGTGGCACCTGAGTGGTATGTACGCACACACTGTTAGTGGTTTGATGCTGTCCTATACCATGGCACTGCCATTCTTGCGGATGTCTATGATTAGCACATTGTTGATTGTGCCTTCTGTTTCTGTGGTTGCACTAGCGCTGTGGACATATGCTCCACAACTGTCATTTCTAAACAAAAATGAACTAGCAAGAGAATATGCCAAAATCAACATCAAAGAATAAAGAAGAAGTTCAAGAAGCCGTTCCACCACCACCATGGAAAGGGCCATCAACTGGTGTTCATCAGCAAAGTGTTCTAGATGA
>CAZMTW010000022.1:0-11599 GCA_964569285.1 uncultured Gammaproteobacteria bacterium | reverse complement strand
GAACCAGGACCGAGAGGGTCCATCGCTCGTTCTGGTCTTCTGGCGTGTCCTCCTCTCGTGTGGAGCTGATCTCACGCCGTCGCAGGTACCTCGTGATGATGACCGCGGCTGCGATCATCAGGATCGCCGCGACACCCGTCCGCACCCACGAGCCGGCGATCCAGGTCGCCAGGTTCACGGTTGGCGTGACGATCAGCGCGAGCGCTGCTGCGACCAGGAGTCCGAGGACGAGCGCATCGCCCACGTTCCGCTTATTGACGACGCTCATCAGCCGATCATCCTCAGCAGCCACGGCCACCAGGCCGGGGCGGACAAGACGATGATCACGACGGCCAGGATCACGAGCGCACCCTTGCTTCCAGGCGCGTGCATGTCGTACCCGGTTGCTCCGCTTGGGGAGGGGACCGCAGCGCGTTGCGGTTGAGTGGTACCGGCGTCCTCGTAGGGCTCGTGCCCTTCGAGCGGATTCTGTGGGCGCCTTCCTCCGGCGTACGCACACGGAGCAGGAGTGGCTTCCCTGACTCTGTCGCTCGGCGCCGTGTCCACCACCTCGACGCGAGGACGAGAGTCATCGTCGTCTCCTCGATGCGTGCGAGATCCATCAGGAGGGAGGGACACTGTGGTCTCCCACTCCTCTTCATCAGTACTCATGGCTAGATCCTTTCCTGGTCAGCGCATCAACGCAGTAATTGCGAGAGCATAGCCCAGAGTGAACGCATTTAATAATATAAAACGTTAACAGTCAAGGTATGAAAGAAATGGAAAAAGCGTACAATCCAAAGAAATATGAAGATGAGATCTACGAACAGTGGGATTCTTCTGGCTTTTTCAATCCAGACAATCTACCTGACGACCACACAGAACCGTATGCAATCATGTTTCCACCGCCAAATGTGACCGGTGTGTTGCATCTCGGACATGCTCTGGAGAACACCATCATGGACACACAGATTCGGTATCAGCGTATGCGTGGGAAAAAGACATTACTGCTTCCTGGAACAGATCACGCCCCTATTGCCACTCAGGTAAAAGTCGAAAACTTGTTGCGAGAAGAAGGTATTAAGGATCCTCGCGCAGAACTTGGTCGCGAAAAACTGGTTGAACGCATTCGTGAATTTTCTGAAGACTCAAAGTCAACTATCTTGAGCCAAATCCGTAAAATGGGAACCAGTGCCGACTGGTCACGATTGGCATACACCTTTGACGAGACTCGCTCAAAAGCAGTGAACGAATTATTTATTACAATGTACAACGATGGTCTTGTGTACCAAGGCACCCGTCTGATCAACTGGTCCACTGGAGCACAGTCAGTGCTATCAGACGACGAGCTAGATTGGGAAGATAGAGTAGAGCCATTTTATTACATTCGGGTTGGAGACTTTGTGATTGGAACTGTGCGTGCAGAAACAAAGTGCGCTGACTCTCCGTTGGTAGTGCATCCAGAATCTGTGTATGCGCGTATTCGTTTCGCAGACGCGAACGGCAAGCAAGATGAGCTGATTGTTATTAAAGAGTTATTAGAAGACGAAGCGCGTCGTTCAAAAGTATTTAGCCTTGTAGATATCAGCGGAGGTTATGAAATTGTAGAAGAGCACACCGGCGCAGAGTTGGCTGGTCAGGAATTTGAATACGACACATATGCAGGTAAGCGCACGTTTCATGTCATCGCTGACAAAGTGATTGATCCAGGCAAAGGTGCTGGTGCAATGACAATATCTTCTTCACATTCACAAGACGATTATGAGTTGGCAAAGCGTTTAGGTTTGGATGAAACGTTCATAGAAAAAATTGATATGAAAGGCAACATGACAGATATTGCCGGACCTGTTGCTGGAATGTCCGCAGAAGAAGCCCGCAATAAAGCAGCCGACATCATGAAGGAAGCGGGGCTGTTAGTCGGTATTGATGAAGAGTACACACATAGTGTTCCAATTTGCTACCGGTCAAAATGTGTTGTGGAGCCTCAAATTTCTAAACAGTGGTTTGTGAATGTTAATGCAGAAGTACCTGGACGAGGGAAAACTCTTAAGGAGTTGATGGTAGAGGCAGTGAGAATAGGTCACGGAGGAGACGCTGATAAGAAAATTACGGTCGCTCCAAAACAATATGAAAAAGTCTATTTTAACTGGGTGGATAATTTGCAAGATTGGACGATTAGTCGTCAGATCTGGTGGGGGCATCGTATTCCGGCTTGGTACAAAGGAGATGAAGTGAACGTATCTGTAGAATCTCCAGGTGAAGGTTGGGTACAAGATGATGATACGCTCGATACATGGTTCTCATCTGGTACATGGACCTTTTCCACATTGGGGTGGCCTGAGCAGACTGAAGATATGAAAACATTTCATCCAACTGCATGGATGCAAATGGGTCATGAGATTCTATTTTTCTGGATGGCACGAATGATTCTATTTTCTACCTATGCACTGGATGAAATCCCATTTAAAGAGGTATATGTTCATGGGATGTTGCGGGATAAAGAAGGAAAGAAGTTTTCCAAGTCTTCTGGTAATGGAATTGATCCGCTCGATGTGATTAAAGAATACGGAACCGATGCACTACGCCTTAGTCTTATAAAAGGCATCGCTCCTGGGAATGATTCACGCTTCTATGAAGAAAAAGTAGAGGACGCGCGTAACTTTGTTAACAAGCTATGGAACGCGACTCGTTTTGTAAACATGCAAGAAGAGAAAGAGGGAGTTGGTGAGTCAATTGCAGACAGATGGATTCAGTCACGCCTCAACACTGTGGTGAAAGAAGTAACCGAGCATTATGAAAAATCAGAATTCAGTCCCATTGCAGAAAAGCTATATGATTTTCTATGGGGAGAGTACGCTGATTGGTATGTTGAGATAAGTAAGATCGAAAGCCTAGGTTGTTCGCAACGTATGGCAACGTTAAAAACATTTCTTCACCTTCTCCATCCAGTTGCGCCGTTTGTGACTGAAGTACTCGCCCGCGAGGCCGGATTGATAGGGGAGAAAGAGTTGCTCATGATGTCTCAGTGGCCAGAAGCTGATATGTCGAAGGTTGATGTAGAATTGGAGAAGCGCATGAGCGGCATTTTTGACCTGATCCGAATCATTCGCGATGAAAAAGCATCTGTAAGTAAAGCAACAGAAAAGATTACCGCGCTTCCTCAGCCTGATCTCTCGGATGATGAAAAAATAATAATAGAAAGACAAGCTGGTATTGTATTCAATGAAAAGAATTGGGCTCCAGAGAATGCAGTAAAGGTTGGGAACGCAGAGGCATGGGTGGAGATTGATATTGGTCACGCCGATCCAAAAAAATTGGAGAAGGAGATTGCAGAAATGGAGAAAAGTGTAGAAGGGTTTGAAAAGAAATTACAGAATAAAAAGTACGTCGATAATGCGCCTGCAGAAATCGTTGAAGAAACAAAAGAAAAATTGAAGCAACAAAAGGTGTTGCTACAAATGAAGCAGGATGAGGTACGTAAGATAAAAGGAAATAAATAATACCTATATGGGTAATGCAAAAATATTGCAGTTTCCAGGGCCAGGAAAGAGAGATGGAAGTAGGCAGCATAAGCGGCGGAACGCTACATCAGAGCCTGGCAACGATAATTCCAAACCTACTCCAGCCAAAATAAATGAAAGGGCCGAGCCATTCCTTGCACGCATCGGAGAGCAAGATGATGGCGTTGATAGAGATGAGACACAGGTGTTTCTCGACAGGGATCATGCGGATGATTTAATGAGATACTTAACTTCTTTTCAAGCATCCGACCCTCGTTCAAGAAATATACCAAATATCAAGGAGCGGCAACGTCTAATGAGTGGATGGACCGATCAGCAGTTAATAACGGCGACAAACAATATGCAAACCAGTACGTGTTCATCTGATCCATCTAACTGTCACGCGCTGATATATGAATTAAAGGCAAGGCAGATATTAAGAAGCCATACTCTTCAAGAATAGAAGAAAAAAGATTCAAAAGATCGTGGTCTGAGGAGACCACGATCTTTTTTTGCTCAAATTGTATTTTGAAGCGAGAGCCTCGATAACTACTCTTAAGAAGAGGTCCAGCTAAATCCAACCGTGAAGCTACATCCACCACTGCCGGTCAATGTCATTTCACCCTCAATATATTCTCCATCCATAGCAAAGGCGTCGACATCAACATTATACGTATCTCCATCATAGTCGAGTAGCAGGTTGCCCGCTGAATCTGTGGGTGTGCCAGGAGTATACCCGGTAGTTCCTCCATGAAGTTCCCCAGCTTCAGCTCCAGGTGTTAGAATAATTTCTTCTCCTCCAATGTCCATACTTACAGATCCGCTCGCTGAATCTCCGTCGTCGCTAATAGATAGGCTAGAGTCTATCTCCATGGTTCCTGGAAATGGGAATGTGACAGGACCATCCTCGCAGTCGCTTTCTGCACCACCAAATTCGACATCCCAATCACCACTCTCCAAATCATACCAGGGCCATGTATCAGGGAGTACCTCAGATTCTAATTGCATCTCAAAGGAACGAGTTGCTGTACCGGCAGGGTATGTATCATGAGTAAGTGTTCCAGATATGTAATCATCATCTACCGCGGTGAACTCAAAATAGGCATATCCGTTTATGATCTCATCATTTGACGTACGGAGATCAAATTTTCTTTGGCTGGTTTTATATGTGTATGGCACGATAGATGATTGGTTAAAGAAAAACAGCGATTGGCCATCTGCATATACAGAAACATACGCTCCAGTAGGAGAGCTTACCACTGTAGCTGGTCCAGGATTCCCAATATCGAGCTTAAATGTCCAATCACCTGAAGTTGGTACACCGGTCATAGAATCGAGGCCACTAACAATATCTCCTTCTTCAATATCTACACCATCGTCATTTGCAAAAAAACCAGCATATACACCGAATCCAAGTAATATTATTATTACAGCCAAAATTATACTCAGTCCTTTTTTTGAGCCTTTTTTCTGTTCAGGTGAGGCTGTGTCCATATGTATATTTTATCTAGTAAAGTAACCTAACCTTAACAGTACGGGAGAAAAAAGCAAGATGCGGGGGAGGTATTAACCTTTTGCAACACGAAACACCTCTTCTAATGTTGTAATACCCTCAGCAACTTTCAGCATGCCATCTTGTCCCATGCTCACCATGCCAGCTTTTGCTAAAATCTCTTTCATTTGAAACTCAGACACTCTTCCAGACAAAATCTGTTGTTCAATTTCTGGAATAATTGTAAATATTTCGTAAATACCAACACGACCTTTGTAGCCCGTGTCACCACATACCTGGCATCCTTTCCCTTTGTAGAAGGTGAGCGCATCTACATCCGGTGGCACCTCTCCAGAGTTTTCTGGAATCGCAGCAACCCATTCTTTCATCTTTGCCACTTCTTCAGTAGGAGGTGTGTACTCTGTTTTGCATTGCTCACAAATGCGTCGTACCAGTCGTTGTCCAATGACGGCATTTAATGCTGGAGCTAAAAATATTCCATTAATACCCATTCCTAGAAAACGCGGGACAACTCCTGCGGCATCATTCGTATGAATTGTCGATAGCATCAAGTGACCGGTCAGTGCGGCATCAATAGCGGTTTGCGCTGTTTCTGTGTCACGGATTTCACCAACCATAACTATATCAGGGTCTTGACGCAAAATAGAGCGTAGTCCCATCTCAAACGTATATTTTTTTGAATGGTCAATTTGACTCTGCACAATACCTTTCAACTTATACTCAATAGGATTTTCTAGTGTAATAATCTTTGTGCCAGGTTGATTCAGTTTATTCAAAATAGCGTAGAGTGTAGTCGTTTTACCAGAGCCGGTCGGACCGGTCGTAATAATCATGCCATTTGGTTTTGCGATTTCTACATTCAACTTCTGAAACGCTGCATCGCGAATACCAAGTTCCTCAAAATTTAATCCAATAGAAGAAGAGTGCAACAAACGAAACACAATACTTTCACCAAATGCTGATGGCAATGAAGAAACACGAATTTCGAGCGTTTCTTCCTTTCCCATTTCTATGGTTATGCGACCATCTTGTGGAATAGTCGTTACATTAATCTTCAAACCAGCAACGCCTTTAATACGACTAATCAAACGAGGAACCATGTGCGGTGGAATATGTGCCACGTCAGCGAGAATACCATCTATACGAAATCGAATGACCGCTCCATCTGCCTCTGATTCAATATGAACATCAGAACTACCCATCGCAGATGCCGCCGAGATCAACATGGCAAACGCTTCTGTCGTAGTCGCTGTTGGTAATTTTTCTGCGAGAATATCAAAAGAGGTAATTTCTTCTTTGTATTGATCGAGATGCTCTTTTGTAATATGGACTCCATATTCTACTATCCGTACTTTGGCAACATTTTTATACAGTTTTACGGCTGAATCAAAACTATGCTGTGATATTAAATGAAGAACAACTTCTGATTCAGAATGCAGATGTTGAATACGAGCAATAATGTCATGAAGCACAGGATCATCTGGATCAACGACACCTAATCGAATAGTGCCTTCCAAACGAAAAAATGAAATAACCTTATGTTCTCTTGCTTCTTCTTCTGGTATAAGAGAAATAATATCAGGTCCAATAGGAAACGCTTGTAAGCTAATATATGGAATACCAAGAAGGTCAGCACGGGAGCGAGTTTCGTCCTCGAGTGTATCAAGTCGAAAAGATTCCATCTTTTCTTCCACTACATGTTCTGTTTGTGCCACTTGAGCTTCACCCTCTGTTTGCCCCTCCTCTTCCTCGAAGAGTGCATCAGAAGATGCCGCAGTTGCACCAGAGGCACTACGCTGTTGATGTAGCAAGTCATCTATTGATGTAAATCCATCATCCATAATGATGAGTATACCAGAAAACAGCTTGATATTAAAGGAACACGGAGATGTGCACGATTATTTTTGTATGACAGCGCGTAAACGACGCAAAATATCGTCTCGAACAGTATCTACAGATGAATTCTTTACTTGAAAGGTAACAAAGTGTTCATCACCTGTGGGTGCTACGTCCGCAAACGTTTCCATAGCATTTATGTATGGAGCGGTACTAATCAAACCACAAACTTCATTCTGTTGCGTAGTATATAAAAGAAAAACATTCTTTGCTTCCGGTGTATTGATAATTAATTCATCAATAACATCGGTGAGCGCATCTGGTGTTGTTTTTGTTTCAGTGAAATCTGAATACTTCAATGTTGACCACACAATTTTATTATCCAAGTCTGCTTGTAATTTGGACAATGCACGTCCCCACAGTTTGAGTGTTGATATTTTCTTTGATTGGTAGAGATGCATAACAATATCTTCTCGACGCGCACCTTGTGAAATAAGATGGGATGCAATAGCAAGAGAGCGGGGAGTAATAGAACCCGATTTAAAACTTCGAGTCTTTGAAATCATTCCTGTGAGTAGGTTTGTTGCAATAAATTCGTCTAACAAGTGATCGCCCCAGTCCTTCATCATCTCAAATATGATCTCAGATGAGGAAGTTGCCGTGACATGCACTAAATCAATCTGACCAAAGTGATCGTTTGCTGGATTGTGATCGATATTGATTAATGGCGTATGGTAAAAGAAATCAGGATTCTGCTCATAGATCCGGCCAAGCGACTCGAGATCTGGCGCGTCTACAGTCAGTATAAGATCATATGCAAATTCTCCACCTTGTGCTACAACATCTTTCTCAGTAAAAAAACCATCTTTTGGTGAAATATATATATTCAGCTTATCTCCTTCAACGTTGTATTGGAGTTCCTCAACACTTGTTTTTGACACATCCAAAGAAATGACAAATTTTTGGATAGCAGTAATATCGTCGAAAATCTCATTACTTTTGGGTAGAAAGGAGTGATTTGCAGGGAGTTGGAAACCAGTTGCAACAACTTTCGCTCGCTTTTCTAACTTTTCTATCAAAGACAACAGAGCCAACCCAGACGCGATCGCATCTGTGCTTGGGTGTTCTGGTAAACAAATCAACACAGACGAGGACTGCTTGATCAGTTCTAGGATTTGTTCTTCTTTTGTCTCTTTCATATATGTCGAAAATCGACTGTTCACCATACCGAAATAGCTATATGATGTCAAGAATGAGCATAAAAAAGTCATACGACGTATGATCATTATGTTGAGTATGATAGAATGGGTGTATGGATATTGATATTATTGCAAAAGCACTAGGGGCACTCGGGTTAATGTTAATAGCTTTGGGTGTATTACTTAAAAACGAGAAAAAACAAGACATTGTTTTTATTTTGGGGTCGGCTGGATTGCTTGTGTATAGCATTTCGCTACAAGATCCTATTTTTATTCCACTGGAAGCACTATTTATTCTAGTTACTGGGTGGGAATTATGGCAATTAATGGCAGGTCGTAAGAAGTAAGGTAAAGGCAGGTTATAAGAATTGATTTTTTTGCTTATTTCGGGTATACTATAAGTATATGTTTGAATTTATCTGGACAAACGTCCTTTACCTGCCACTCTACAATCTACTGATGTTTTTTTACACTATTTCCCCTGGTCCTGACATGGGGCTTGGTTTGATTTTCTTTACCGTATTCATTCGTGTCGTTTTATTGCCATTATCCATACGATCCGCACGATCAGAACATCGCATGGAACGTTTGGAACCTGCAATTGATGCGATTAAGGAGCGATACAGAAATAATGTTCAAAAACAGCGCGAAGTCATTAAATCAATTCTTGCAAAAAATCGCATCGGTGTCATGTCCGCATTGATTTCCATTGCATTTCAGTTATTGATTTTTATTGTGTTGTATACCATTTTCTCATCTGGATTACAGGAGATAGGGCGCAACACGATCTACTCATGGAACCTTCATCCAAAATATATTGACCCAAACTTCTTTGATTGGTTTAACCTCATCATTCCAAACCAATTAGCTTCACTATTTGCAGCCGGTGTGGTACTCTTGCACCAATCCCTACGGCGGGTGAAGCACATTTCAGAAGCATCGACAGTCGAGAAAGCACTTATATTCGGACTGCCGATTGGTACATATTTGGCAGTTGCAATTTTGCCTTCTGCAAAGGCGATCTTTATTGCGACATCAGTATTGTTCAGTATATGGATACGCCTTGTGAAGTGGATTGTAATAAAGTACGTTATAAAAGAAGAAAAACTCAAAAAAAGTATTGACGATCTATGGACAAATTAATCATCTCAATCGCAATCGAAGACATTCTATTTGGAATGTTCGTTTCAGTACCGCCAGGTTATGTTGCTTGTATTTATAGTCATGGTAAAGGGGTGTTGCTTAAAGTATTACGTCCAGGACTGCATTTAAAGATGCCTTTTTGGCACAAAGCAAAATTATTCAACACGCAGGTGCAAGAATATCAGATAAAAAAAGGATTTAACATTGCTGAAAACGATCTTGGTGATGAAGCTGTTGTTGTCGCAACAAGTGATACACAAAATGTTATTTTAGAAATGACTATTTTGTTTCACATTGATCCAGATAATGCGACACAGTTGTGGCAAAGCATCGGAGATAATTATGTAGAAAAAGTCGTACGACCTACTATTCGTTCTCGTGTACGTACTGTTGGTGCGTCGTATTCAGCAAATGATTTTTATACCAACAAGCGTGCTGAAGTGGAACAGAAAGTACATCATGAACTGGTTACTAGCTTGTCAGCAAAGGGTATTATGGTTGTCGATGTATTACTCGGCAGCGTCACACAGTAAATAATTGAGAGGAGCTCATGAAGAGATTTGTTTGTAGCATTCTAGTATTTTTTCTATTTCCAGTTGCCACACATGCTACTGCTGATCATTTTATTTATCCAATGTCGGCATGGAGACCAACGAGAGAACATGGGCAAGTGATTGGTGATGGGTTGTATCACGTGGGTGTCGATGCGGGTTTTGGGCAAGGTGAAGGTGGTCCGGTGTATGCAGTCGCCGATGGCATCGTACGAGAAGTACGTACACGAACCCAATTTGGTTTAGTTATTCTTATTGAGCATACACTTCCGAATGGCAATGAAATTGTTTCTTTGTATGGGCATTTACGAGCAACTGACCCACAAGTGAGCGAGGGGCAGGCCGTCACTGCTGGTGGGCTGCTCGGGTATCTCGGTAATACTGAAGAAAATGGAGGATGGAGACCGCATATTCATTTTGGAATACACAAAGAAGCATATACAGGAGAATGGAAATATCCAGGTCATGTCACATCCGTAGCGACCGTTGATAAATGGTTTGATCCAGAAACATATATTCCAGAGCGGTTAACGGTTGATACATGGAAGCCGGTCGTTGATTTTAATTTTACTCAAGGTCAAACCGTTGCTGATGTATTTATTGTAGACGTGCTCGCAACAGACATTGGTAGCGGAGTAACCAGTGTGAATGTAGAGGCGAGTGATGACGGACAACAAACATGGCAAAGTGTAGCGAGTTATACTGGTGAAGCACAATATCCAAACTCTTTTTATACGTCGCTTGCAGGGCTTGAAGATGGTCGTGTGTATTTACGTGTGTCAGCAGAAGATGCTTTTGGTAATGTGGGCACAAAGACAACGTATGTTCGTTTAAAAGCATACGCAGATCTGATTAATCATGTTGCGACGACACGAGGTGGCCTTTCTGTTGGTCGTGTGTACACGCGGGCCCAAAATGGAGAACTGAAAGGTGAATTCATGACAAGCGCAACGGAAAAAACAACCAGTTATACGGATATTGATGTAGGAGATGTGACAGGTAATGGATCGAAGAATATTGTGATGGTAAAAAAGGAAAACGGAAAGACAGGAGTAGTTACACTTTCAAAAGAGGGAAGTATTCTTGGGAGGTTCGCCGTTGGTGCTGCAGCCTTTAACAATGATCCGCGTATTGCGACAGGTGATGTAGATGGAGATGGTGTTGATGAGATTGTATTGGGTTCTGGACCAGGCGCTACACAACAAGTACGGGTCTACAAGCGAGACGGTACAGTATTGTGGAAGCGTCAGCCATTTAAGAGGCCGTCCAGACGGGGTGTTGATGTCGCGGCAGGAGACATGGACGGCGATGGTGTTGATGAAGTTATTGTTGGCATGCGTGCCGGAGCAAAATCAAAAGTCATTCAGCTTTCTGGTGAGGGTAAACGCGGAGTTGTTGTTCGAGTGTTTGATAAGAAGTATAGAGGAGGAGTTAATGTTGCGACAGGCGATACTGATGGAGATGGCGTCGATGAAATTATTGTTGGAACAGGTGGAGGGATAACTGGAACAGTACGTGTAATAGAATCCACGGGGGAAAAGAGCACACGTGAGCTGAGCCCATTTGGGAAAAAGTTCACTGGTCCTATAGATGTTTCATCTACAGACTGGGAAGAAGACGGGAAAGATGAAATTATGGTGAGTCAGGCCGGAGATGGAGAGGCATGGGTGAAGACCTACCGATTTACTGCAAAGAAAAGGGTTGTATTTGAACAACGTGTATTCGAAGAGGGTTTTGAAGAAGGAGCACGCATTGCAGGTTGGTAGTCTGGACAAATTGAAATATATTGCGTATACTCCTCAAGCAATTTAGAATACTTCATATGACAGGGTAGCTCAGTTGGTTAGTGCGCAGGACTCATAAGCCTGAGGTCGAGAG
>CAZMTW010000021.1:0-11804 GCA_964569285.1 uncultured Gammaproteobacteria bacterium | reverse complement strand
AGGATGAGCACCGTTTTCATCTATTGTGTTATCTTCATCTATGTCGCCATCTTCGTCATTATCTATACCATCACCTGGAATTTCTACACCGTTATTGGCAATAGTGTCGTTGGTGTCATTCGGATTTGCTGCATACCCATCTGGCACAACACTAGAACACAGTACAACAGTATCAGTAGTAACTCCCAATCCATCACCATCTGCATCTACATAATACGTCTGGTCAGCGGAAACTGTCGCGTCTGTATCGTCGCAATCTGTACCAGTCAACAAACCGCCCGCCCCGCCGACACCGTCACCATCTGCGTCTCTGTAAAGATATCCCAGATACGTAACGCCTTCATCCGTTGCATCACCGTCATGTGCATACGCAGAAACCAACATCTCATCAAAACCATCACCATTAATATCTCCTGCTCGGCTCACCACATCGCCCGCAATATCAGAAGCGGCCTCTCCAAGAAATTTTATTACGCTATCGTCAGAAAGATCGATGCTCGTTAATGCGTCGGCTGTACCGTGTACCAAATACACAGCTCCGGCGTTACTTGCGCTCAAGTCATGCATGGACCCGCCAATTTGAAAATCATCATAACCATCGTTATCAACATCTCCTAACATTGCTACATCTATACCAGCCAAATCCCCTGCGTCTTCACCAGTAAACTTTACTATGCCAGTATCTCCTAAAGAGCCAGAAGCTAACGCGGTCGCTTGCCCATACACGATATATGCCGCTCCGGCAACACTTCCACCGGCACTATTTTGTATTGCTCCGACTAGAATATCATCGTACCCATCTCCATTAATGTCAGCGCCACTCTCAATAGAACCTCCTGCAGCATCTGCGACACTTTCACCGGTAAATTTAACAACTGAAGAGTCTGAGACAGACATTGAAGTTAATGAATTTTGCTGACCGTAAATGATGTAAAATCCTCCAGTCGAATCATCCAAGGCAGAGCTAGATAGAATTACATCACTATACCCATCGCCATTCAAGTCACCACTACTCAAACCATAAGCCAAAGAATCATTAGCAGCTGCTCCGGTAAACTTCACTACCGAACTTGCACTTAATGCCATGTCACTAAACAATGCCTCTTTTCCATAGAGTAGATACACCGCTCCAGCAAAACTTGCGGCATCGTTATTACCATAGGCCCCAATCATAAAATCGTCATACCCATCATTATTCACATCGCCTGCACCCGCAACACTTCCGCCTGCAATATCACCTATCGATCCACCAGTCAATTCAATAAACGCGGAATCAGATAGTGATGCAGAGGTATACTTGGCAGCTTTGCCATATAATATATATACCGAGCCTCTGTTCGAATCTTTGCCAGTAGCAGCAATCAACATGTCATCATACCCATCGCCGTTTATGTCACCAGCAGGTGCCATTGCACTACCCGCCATGTCACCAGCATTTTCTCCGCCAAATTTTACAGCGGTCGATACCGATGCCGTTACAAGTGGGGTTGAACTTCCGTATACCAAATAGATCGCACCCGAGCTTGCTCCAACGCCATTAACACTCGGTGCACCAATAAGGAAATCATCATATCCATCGCCATTAACGTCACCTGCATCAGATAAAGAGGAGCCAGCGCTATCGTCTTGTGACTCACCAGTGAATTGCACAAACGTACTTAAAGAAGTGTCTGCCATAGCAACTCCTGGAATGACATAAACAAAAAAACTAGCGATTGCCATTAATACTTTTCTACTCATATTTATATTTGCTTAAATTAAAGCTTTTTACTTCTGCGTGTTGATATTAGTATAACATATTGTTTTACAAAATCGGAATCTCTTCCCCGAGGAATTTTGGACCTGTATTGAATAGGGCGTCTAACAGCGCTTTCACCCGTGCTAAGCGCTCTCGTATCCAGATGCGCGGACTCACGGCTACTGGTACATCCTGCGCATTGAACGCAATGGCCTCTATGTTATTTGCCTGTGCCGCATACAGCGCGCGTTGGTTATGAAACTCTTGTGATATCACAATAAAATCATTTTCTAGGAATACCTTGTTAGCACGGATCACAGAATCCCATGTGCGGAAACCGGCGAAGTCTGTAACAATGTTCTCTTCAGGGATGCCCGCGGCGATGAGGTCCGTTTTCATGAGCTCTGGTTCGCTGTACTCGACCCTACTGTTATCTCCGCTGACCAAAATAAACTCCACCTTGTGTGCATCGTACAGTGCTACAGCTGCATCGATGCGGTAGTTATAGAAGAGGTTCTCCCGACCGTCAGGTACATACTTATTTGCTCCCAACAATAACGCCGCTTTCTTTGCCGGGATCTGTTGGGCCGATTCGAATATCTTCCCCTCTGCTGCGGCGTTGACTGAGTGGTCGGCGATGAAGATGAGGGCTATGCTGAAGATTACACCTATTGCGGCTGTGATGAGGAGGGCTTGTTTAATTCTGATTCCTGTAAATTTCATATAACTGAACATACCGTTACAGTATTTTCTGGCCTAAATCTAACTCCTCTTTCTACCGACCCCCAAGAGAGCAACCACACCTCCCAACACAACAACACCAATAACAACCACAGCGGTCCAAAGCACAGTAGGTTCTGCTTGGAACTTCAACGCAATACCAATTAATGCCCAAATAATAACCAAAGCATAAGTATAATCTTTGTGGCGCATCAACATAGTAAGAGCCAACACACCGGCAACTCCAATCATCACCGCAGCCCAGGTCTGTGGAGCAATACCCCATGCGCCCCATTCATGCACTGTAAGCGCTCCAGCAATATTTGCAATCGTTGCAACACTGATCCAGCCAAGATACAGACTAATAGGAAAATGTGACATCCAGTACTCTGCGCCACGAACTTTTGTACGTCCAATACCCAACTTGAGATACATCGCAATGAGCGTGGTCAAAATCACCAACATCAACAACACGCTGGTCGCGACATATTCGTAGTGCCATAGAAAAATCCACCCTGCATTTGCGAGCGCATTCATAGTGAACAACCATCCAATGCTCTGTAATTTCTTCTTGTCTGCGTTCTTTGGCAGTAACTGATACACCGCATACCCAAGCAGAGCAACATAAATAAGTGACCAAATACTAAACACATACCCTTCTGGAACAAAATAAATCTGAATTGCATCGGACAATTCTTTTGTGGTTTTGTCATTCAAGGGCAATAATACGGCAAGCGCATTTACCACTATCATGACAATGAACGAAAGGAACACAATTATTTTTTTTATACGCACTTTTTAATGTGTTATATGTTGTTGTAAAAAATCAAACACTTCTTTTGCGTGCCCCAGTGCATTCACTTTTTCCCATACATGAATAATCTCACCTTCTGGGTTGATAACAAACGTCACGCGCTTTGACCCTACAAGCCCCTTCACACCAAATGCGTTCATGAGCGCTGAATTCTGGTCAGACCACAGCACAAACTGCAGATTATGCTTTGCTGCAAATTTTTCATGCGATGCAGGAGTGTCTTTACTTACTCCTATTACTTGCACGCCAAGTTTCTTGATATCTTCGTTAAAATCTCTAAACTCGCATGCCTCTGTTGTGCATCCTGGTGTATTATCTTTTGGATAAAAATACAGCACTACGAATGATCCTGCATAGTCTTGTAGTGAGACACTCTTGTTGTGCTGATCGACGACTTGAATGTCATCTGGCGCCTTATCGTTTTGTTGTAGCATATTTCTTGTTTGTATTACGGCAACACAATACGTTACATACACTATACCATAAAAGGCCACCGGCGCAGAAAATAGACCAGTACGTTCTTCTATAAAAAAACCACCCTCACGGGCGGTTTTCTCATTGGAGCCGTTGCCGGGATTCGAACCCGGGACCTCATCCTTGCCGAGCGTTCACAGTAAAAAGATAGATTCCTTTATAATCCGATTTCTGGAATGCTGTACTCAATGACTATCGGAGCTGATTCGCTCAGCTCAATACTTTCCTCATCTAATACAGAAATATATAGTTCATATTGTTCACCGTCTGTATCGCTTGATGGCACTCCTTCAAGGAGCCAGTCATATTCATACGTCCCAACTTCAGCCGGTGCTAGATTAATAGAACTCGCGTCTAATAAGGTGCCACTGTTTGAGCCAAGGCGCCGCTGTACCAAACTCGCCGTATACCCTTGTAAAGGCACCTGTCCTGTATTTTCTACAGAATATGAAATATGTGCTGAGGCCTCCAGTAGCTCACTAAACTCAATAACATTCGTGTCTATGGATATGACCGCGTTAGCCATTGGCTCGTCTATTTCTATACCACAACCAGCGAGTGCGATAGTACCTACAACTAAAAGAATGGTTAGTAAATACTTCATAGCTCAACTATAATTCTTATTAATAATGTTGTCAAAAAAACCGCCACTAGGGCGGTTTCATATTTGGAGCCGTTGCCGGGATTCGAACCCGGGACCTCATCCTTCGTTTACACCTCTGTTTCAAAAAACCTTATCAGAGGACTAGACTGTATCTTAAGCATTGTCTTGCGACAGAAGCTCCCCTTGTCAGTCGTTCGGGCTACTCCGATGTATCATCGGAGCGCCACGGTCTGAGCCAGTGCATGGCCTTTAACCGTAATTCGGGATCCAACATGCGATTTCCCGCACGAGGGGCAGGCTCTACGAGCTACCATGGATGCGCTCTACCAACTGAGCTACAACGGCAAATATCCGGCACTTAGAATACTATGAGACTTGAAAAAACGCAACAAAAAGATCTACTGTGGCAATAGCTCAACGAGCTTATTGCGCAGTTTGGTATTGTTGTAGTAGACGGTAACTACCCCATATTCGCTCTTCTTCCTATATGTACCAATTGAACCAGACATAGTGACAGTCACCTTGTAAAATTGATTCTTCCTCACTTTTAACTTCCCCACCCAGTAATCCAGTGCTTTCTTTTCATCAATATCAGTGAAGAGTTGTAATCCAAACCGCATATCAGTCTTTTTAATTTGAAATATTCGTTCCAAAAACAAAATAAACGTATTTAGCAATTCTGAATCTGTATTACCTAATCGAACTGAATTAAGATTCGACTTAGTCCCCTCGCCCCAATACAAGCCGATGCCCATACCATACAATATCCCATCCTCTATAGTTTTTGGTTTACGGAAGCTAAACGGATCTCCATTTGGATTATTTTTCAAATACACCGCGTCACTAATCGACCTCCTCATAATATCATGTTGAACCAACCAATATTTAACTTTATTAGCAGAGCAACCGAGACGGACAGCCACTTCTTCCATCGACAGACCTTTTACCGTATATAAATTATAAAGCACTCTCTTTGGTATCATAAAAGTACTTTACCACATTTAGTAAAGTACTTCCATATAAGAGTAATGCTCTACCAACTGAGCTACAACGGCGAAATTATAACTCTTTTACAACCTGCTCCAGCTCTCCAAGTTTTTGATTATCTGGATTCGATTCTTTCAATTTACGCAACGCTTCCTTTGCCACAAACCGGTCCTTAATCTCAATAGCCAAGCTCAACAAGGCGTTCAAATTACGAGGATTATTTGGTGCTAGCTCAACACATTCCTTTAAATACGACATTGCCTTGTCGAAATTCCCTTGCGAGTGATGCACCATGCCTAAATCATAATAAATACGATCTTCATTTGGATTCAATCCACGCGCAAACTCAAGCGTCTCAATCGCATGGTCATACTCCTTCTTCTCTAAATACACCTCTCCCAAATATTCATACGCTTCCACCTCTTTTGGATTGATACGAATAATATCCAAGAAAATAGCTTCCGCTTCTCCGTAGTTCTCTTCTTTATATAACTTAGCACCTTGCTCAATAAGCGTAGAAACCTTTTGTCGTGTCTTCTCTTTATCTTCTTGTGTTTTTGGTTCTGGTGTAGCGTGACGATATTTTCGCTCCAGTTCATGAATACGCTTATACATTCCATCAAACGTTTTCTTAAACGATGCTGTCACAGGAGACAAGATACCTTTCACCTTCGTCGTCGCATCCTTCCCTTTACGCATCATGCGTCCTTCAATCAATTCATACTTTTTAGATTTCAACTTTGCCTTTGGCATTGCTTTTAAATCCAACAGCTCCATCTTCTTCCACTGTTTCGCAACAAAATACACAAGAACCACCGCAGCTGCGATGAGCACTCCAAGTACAATCCAGTCAAAGACTGTCATATGGTTATACGTCTCCTCCTAATTCTAAACGACTAAATCGACGAATTTGAATATTCTCCCCCATTTTTCCAACTGCCTCTTCAACCAGTTGTTGAATAGTCTGATCTTCGTTTTTGAAAAATGTCTGATTCACTAAACATGCTTCATCATAAAACTTCGCAATCTTACCATCAAGAATCTTTTCAAGAACATCCGCAGGTTTATTTTCACCCTCAAGCTGTGCTGCGTAAATCTCACGTTCCTTGGCAATCACCTCTTCTGGAACATCGTCTGGACGCACATACCGAGCACCCATAGATGCAACCTGCATGGCAATGTCTTTGCCAAGAGTCTGAAAATCTTCTGTACGTGCAACAAAGTCAGTCTCACAGTTAAGTTCAACCAATACACCAATGCGATTCATGTGAATGTAGTGTGCAATCACACCCTCGCCAGCAGTACGACCCGCTTTTTTTTGTGCAACTGCTGCGCCACGCTTTCGGAGCTCTTCCAGCGCTTTGTCATAGTCACCTTCAGATTCATCAAGAGCCTTTTTGACATCAACAACACCGGCTCCTGTCTCTCGTCGTAATTTTGTAATAAGTTCTGTAGACATAGTTCTATGTGTATTTTATGTTATTTCTTTGTTTCTCGAGGTGCTCCTTTTGAACCTGCAAGAGCTTTTTTGTTCACCGGTTGTTCAACTGGATTTGCTTTACCCTCGTTAATTGCTCCAGCAACAGCGCTCATCATCATTTCAATAGATTTTACTGCATCATCATTTGCAGGGATAGGATACTGTACTTTCAAAGGATCAGTATTGGTATCACATAGTGCAAATATCGGAATACCAGTCTGTGCTGCCTCACGTACTGTTGTCTTCTCTTCTTTTAAATCTACAATGAATACAGCATCAGGCATTTTAGTCATTGTTTCGATACCACCAACCATGATTTCAAGTTTTGCAATCTCTTTTTCAAAATCAAGTTGCTCTTTTTTCGTGTACTTGCTCAAATCACCAGAATCTCGATCTGCTTTCAATGTGGTGAGTTTTCGCGGTACTGTGGATACGTTTTTAAAATTCGTTAACAAACCTCCAAGCCATCGAGTAGTAACATACGGCATACCACATGCTTCTGCTTCTTTTTTTACAATTGCTGCAGCTTGTTTCTTTGTTCCCACAAAAAGGATCGTCTTTCCTCGAGCAGCCATGTCAACGAGTACTTTTAATGCTTCTTCCAATTTGCGCTGCGTTTCCTCTAAATTAATGATATGCACGTTCTGACGTGCAGAAAAAATATAAGGCTCCATATTTGGATGCCTTTTGCTTGTACGATGTCCAAAGTGAACGCCACTTTGCAACATCTCTAGTAATGTAGGTGTCTTCATATATTGTGTCCTTTTATTGTGGTTTTTGTCCGCAACGGGGCCCGATGTTCTTCGGGCAGGAGCCGCTGTTTCTGTGTCAAAAACCGTAAGATTAAATAGTTTTGCATGATTTTTCACGCAAAAAAGAGTATACCAGTATATACAAATAGATGCAAGCATAACTTGACAGAGAGCCTAAACTGATATACTCTCGATGTAGGTGGCAAACCTGCACAATTAAAGGACCATCCGAACACCAGGCGTCCCAAATAGGGACGTTTATTTTTTATCCAATTTGTACTTTTGAGGGTGGAGACGAGGGGTGAGTTCGGGTGGTCCCGACGTGCAGGTTTGCCACTCGCACGCCTGGAGTTCATTTCTCCCTCACTCCACTCTCTAAGGTACAAATATATATGCCCATAACACGACTTGACGTCAAAAAACGCAAATGGTATAGTGTTTCCCGTTACTCAAAACACTATGAAAACTGATATTCACCCAAAAACATACGGAACAACGGTCACATGCGCCTGTGGCAATGTTTTTGATACTATTTCTACTCTCGAGGCTATAACTACTGAAATTTGCTCAAATTGTCATCCATTTTTCACTGGAAAACAGAAATTGGTCGATAGTGCTCGACGCGTTGAAAAAGCTCAAGAAAAAGAGAAGAAAACAGCTGCATTGAAGGAAAAACAGAAGCATGCGTCTAAAAAGGATAAACACGCTGCTCGTGCAGAAAAGAAGACTGTGAACACCAAAGTAGCTAAAGCTGATGCGAAAGCCGCTCTCAAAGCTGCAAAAGCCGCATTGTCAGACGACTAACCATCGGTGTACAATGGAATCGGGTATACACCCGATTTTTTGATCCAACAAAACTATGGACACTTCCGTTTTTCAAGCAATAAAAGACCGTCATGCCGACCTGGAAAAGCAATTGCAATCACCAGAGGTTTCTTCTGATTCCAAAAAAATGCAAACCGTGTCTCAAGCATACAATGAAGTTGGAGAGCAATTGGTTGGTATTGAACAGGTAGAAGCACTCATGGCTACTGCTGCTGAAGCAGAAGAGATTATCAATGATGGGTCAGATGAAGAATTGACTGAGATGGCGAAAGCTGAATTAAAAGATGTATTAGAGCAAAAAGAAAAAGCAGAAGAGGCATTGCAATTATTGTTACTGCCCAAGGATCCAAATGATATGAAAAGTATTATTATGGAAATTCGTGCTGGTGCAGGCGGAGATGAATCCGCACTCTTTGCAGCGGAGTTGTTCCGGTCGTATTCTCGGTATGCTGAATCCAAGCGATGGAAAGTGGATGTCGTCTCCTCGAACCAAATTGGTATAGGTGGATTTAAAGAAATTATTTTTAGTATTGATGGTGCAGGAGCGTATTCTGATTTAAAATATGAAAGTGGCGTGCATCGCGTGCAACGTATTCCAGAAACAGAAAAATCTGGGCGTGTGCATACGTCAACAGTGACTGTGGCTGTGATGGCCGAAGCTGAAGAAGTAGATATTGAAATTAGTCCAAATGATTTACGTATCGATGTGTTTCGTGCTGGAGGTAATGGAGGACAAAGTGTGAACACTACTGACTCTGCCGTACGCATTACACATATTCCTTCTGGTTTAGTGGTCAGTTGTCAGGATGAAAAATCTCAACATAAAAACAAAGACAAGGCCATGAAGGTGTTGCGTGCTCGATTGTTACAACAAATTGAGGATGAACAAGCACAAGAACGAGGTGATGCTCGACGATCACAAATTGGAACTGGCGACCGTTCCGAGAAAATCCGAACATATAATTTTCCTCAAGATCGTATTACAGATCATCGTATAAAACAAAATTGGAACAACATTCAAGCTCGTATTGATGGAGATATCGCAGATATGGTTCAAGCATTGAAAGAAGCAGATAAACAGAAACAATTGGAGCAATTAGAAAAAGGAGTGTCAACGTCATGACAATAGCAGAGGCGGTACAACAAGCTGCTCAACAATTAGAACTGACCTCAACCTCAGCACGTTTGGACGCAGAGGTACTAGCGGCTTTTGTGCTAATTAACGACCGGTCATTTGTTTTGGTTCATGGAACTGATGAAATAGATGAGGAAAAACGGCGAGAGTTCGAGGTAATCATTGCTCAGCGTGCCGAAGGAATTCCAGTAGCCTACCTTACCGGTGTCAAAGAATTTTATGGACGTGAATTTGTTGTTGATGAACGCGTGCTGGTCCCACGTCCTGAAACAGAAATGATTGTAGATGAGGCTTTTCGTATATTGGAAGGCGTGAAAGAACCACGCATTGCTGATATTGGTACAGGGTCTGGCGCACTAGCTATTACACTTGATCTTGAAATTCCTAACGCTACCGTGGTCGCAACAGATATCTCAAAACCGGCGTTGGATGTGGTGGCACAAAATGCGCATACATTGGATGCTCATATTTCTTTGCGTGAAGGAGATGTGTTTGAAGCGTTAACAGAAGAAGAGCATGGATCATTTGACTTGATTGTTTCTAATCCGCCCTATGTTGATTTAAAAACAGTACATTTGTCTAACCCACATTCTGCAAGCTTAAAGTATGAGCCATCTGGTGCGTTAGAACCTGTCGTAGGTGATGCTTTTTCTATAATTGAAAAGTTGATTACAGAGGCGTCTACTTGGTTGAAACCAAACGGAGCGTTGTTAGTTGAAATTGGATATAATCAAGGAGGTGCAACGATTGAAGTTGCCAAAAAATATTTCCCTCAAAAAAATATTGAAGTGAAGCAGGACCTTACAGGGATTGATCGTCTGCTCATTATTTCCTAGAGTTTTTACGCAATAAAGAAAGCGAGCCCGGAAACCATGATGGTTGCCGGGCTCTGTCGTGTCACCTCCTTCCTTGGTGTACGAGTTACTTGGTAGCGGGTGCTACCTGGACCTTGCTGAAGTCCGGCTGGTAGAGAAGGAATGCCCTCTCCATGTCCTCGACGTACGGACGCGTCTGGACGTACCAGAGCCCATCCCGAACCTGGTGCTCGGCCGCGGTCCACGTCGGCCGCGGTCCCCAGCTGTCGTACCCAACCGGCTTGCACTCGAACGCGATCTGACCGGGACAGGCCGTGCTCGGCGCGACCGCATCCGGACCACCGTTGTACACGGCGGCCATCAGGCGGATTGTCCTGTACTTCTTCTGGAGATCCAGCATGTGCCGGACACCGGCGTCGATGTTCTTGACCGGGTCCTTCCACTCGTCCTTCTGCAGTCCGTACTGCTTCTGGATCGGCGGCGGCAGCTGCATCACGCCCTGACTGTTCTTGTCAGGCGTGATGTAGTTGAAGTTGTGGATGGACTCAGCCAACGGATTCCCGCCGGACTCCTTCATGATGAAGGCCTTGATCAGCGCCGGATGGACGCCGTAGGTCAGCCCCGCGCACGCGATGATCGGGTCCAAGAACACCATCCGCTCCGGCGCCTTCATGGCCGCCAGTATGTCTGGTGTCGGCATGTCCGGGAACGTACAGTTCAATCCTGACTGCGCCAGGATGATGACCTGCGCATCCAGCGCACGAAGCAGATCTCGCTGCATCCCGTGCGACGGCACCGTGATCCGAACCCCGAAGTTCGTCGGTTCGACCGTGTGGAGCGAAGACGGATACCGCGTCTTGAACTCGATGGAGCCAGGCGGTGCCTGGTAGCACGAGCTTCCCCTCATCGATCCCCGTACGTGACACATCGCGATATACTCCGCTCCCGTGTCAAACGGCAACGGCAACAGAACGTTGGCGGAAGACCTTCCCACCACGTTCGCGATGTGGTAGATAGGCTCCTGCAGGTTAGGTCGCGCGACCGCCTCCTCCGCGTGCACCACCGTCACCACGTCGATGATGATGGTCGCGTCGTCCTTGAGACTGCGCTTGACCGTCACGTTCTGGGACCATCCCGAAACGCTGCTGCTCAGGTCCCGCATGCCGGTGCGGAACTCCTTGAACTGAGCGGCGACTACAGGCATCGTAGCGGCACGAGCCGCCTCGATCTCGGCCCGCTCCTGTGCCGGGGCGTAGACGTACTTGTACACGCCCAGGCCCACCAAAATCAGGGCCAAGACCAGGATCACCAGAACCTTCTGCTTTGTCATCTCTCACTCCGTTCATCCCAGGTCATGCTTGCGCACGCCGAGGAAATTGTTGAAGAACAGGTCTCACGACTTTTAGGTACTGTGTCAATACCTTTTGTGCATTTTGTGGAAAAGTCAGGGATTGGTGCAG
>CAZMTW010000020.1:0-11821 GCA_964569285.1 uncultured Gammaproteobacteria bacterium | reverse complement strand
GAGCACATTCTTCCAGATAAAATTCATAACATCACCGTGTCTTTTAACATTGATGATTTACAGTAAAAGAAAGGTGGTACTGCTGGAAATATTGCATACACAATGTCGCTATTGGATGAAAAACCGAAGATTGTAGCGAGTGCCGGAAGCGACTTTGGCATTTACAAAGACTATTTAGACAGTCTCGACATTAATACAAGCGGTATCGAGATCCAGCAAGAAGTAACAACAGCGTCCGCCTATATAATAAACGATCAACATAATAACCAGATTTCAGGATTCTTTATGGGTGCGATGGGTGTTGAAACAACATTTTACCTTCAAGAAATGGACCCGAAAGAGACTATTCTTATTTTGGCTCCTGGTAACAAAGGAGATATGTTGAGATATTCTCAGCAAGCTCGAGATATGGGAATGAAATACATTTTTGATCCTGGCCAGAGCATTCCGTTTATGGAACCGGCAGAAATAAAGAAAGTTCTTGACGGTGCATACATACTCATTGTCAATGATTATGAGTTGGAGATGATTAAAAAGCGAACAGGATTGACTGAAGAAGATATTCTTCATCAAGTTGAAATGTTGATTGTCACACGTGGGAAAGAAGGTTCGACAATCCGTTTAAAAGATGTTAGTATCGACATTCCGGCTTGCCCAGTAGAAAATGCCGTAGATCCAACTGGCGCAGGAGATGCGTACAGGGCTGGTCTGATAAAAGGCATAGCAATGGAGCTCGACTTAGAACAAGTTGGAAAAGTCGCAGCAACTGCTGCAGCATATGCGGTAGAGCACTATGGAACACAAGAACACAATTTTACAGTCAGTGATTTCTGTACTCGATATAAGGACGCATTTTCAGAAACGTGCCCCATTCAATAAATAATAATTACTATCATTGAGAACGAGAACATGAAATACGACATTAAAGACATCAAACTTGCGGAAGATGGAAAGCGTCGCATTGAGTACGCTGAAACACAGATGGATGTGTTGCGCAGTATTCAAGATCGATTCAAAAAGACAAAACCACTCAAAGGGATCCGCATTGCAGCATGTCTTCATGTGACAACAGAAACCGCTAATCTTGCGCGTACATTAAAAGATGGAGGTGCAGACGTGACTGTGGTGGCTTCAAATCCTCTCAGTACACAAGACTCAACCGCTGCAGCGTTGGTGAAGTATTACAAGATCCCAGTCTTTGCTATTAAGGGTGAAGACCGCGCAACGTATTACAAACATTTGAACGCAGCACTCGACACAAAGCCACAAATCACAATGGATGACGGTGCTGATCTTGTTTCACTTTTACACGGCAAAAGAAAAGAAAATGCCGAACATGTTTGGGGATCTACTGAAGAAACCACCACTGGTGTAATTCGTTTAAAGGCAATGGAAAAGGATGGGGCACTCAAGTTCCCAGCAGTTGCGGTGAACGACTCCAAAACAAAGCACATGTTTGATAACCAATACGGAACTGGACAATCAACATTAGACGGTATTATTCGTGCAACCAATGTATTATTGGCCGGCAAAGTATTTGTCGTTGCTGGGTATGGATGGTGTGGTCGAGGACTCGCAATGCGCGCTCGTGGAATGGGTTCACGCGTTGTAGTGACTGAAATTGATCCTATCAGAGCTCTTGAAGCAACAATGGATGGATTTACAGTCATGCCAATGATCAAGGCGGTAGTTCATGCAGATATTGTGGTGACATTGACCGGCGACATCAACGTTGTTGACGTACCCCACTTTAAAGCCATGAAAGATAACGCTATTGTTGCGAACGCAGGACACTTTGATGTGGAGTTGAATCTCAAGGGCCTTCGAAAGATAACTACTTCCCGAAAAGAACTTCGTCCGTACACGGTGCAATACACCTTAAAGGGCGGTAAAACAGTTATCGTTCTCGGCGAAGGACGATTGATCAATCTTGCATCTGCAGAAGGACATCCTGCATCAGTGATGGATATGAGCTTTGCAAACCAAGCGCTTGCTGCTGAATTTATCATGAAGAACCATAACAAATTGGAAAACAAGGTATACGGAGTGCCAGAGAAATTGGATATTAATATTGCAGCACTCAAACTCAAAGCAATGAAACTTCAAATGGATACACTTACTGCAGAGCAGACAAAGTATCTTGATTCCTGGAAAGTTGGAACTTAATTGTTAACATCATACCGATATGGCTATAGAACCACTATCAGAAGCACATATTTCAAAAGAGATGAGAAAGAAGCTATCGCTTCAAGATTACTCTCCTCAAGAACGTATTGAAGGTGTTGAGATTGTTGAGTTGAATTACTTCACTGACGATGGAGGCCATTTCATGGAGTTATCACGCTTTGTAAACGAGCGCCTGAAGGATTTTCAGGACTTCGAGATCAAGCAAATGAATTACTCGGAAATGGAACCAGGTGTTGTAAAGGCAGCACATGTGCATTTTAAGCAGGAGGATATTTGGTTCGTCCCGCCAGCAGACAGACTTGTCGTGGGATTAATGGACGTTCGTGAAGGCTCTGAGACAGAGGGCGTGAAGATGCGATTTGTCATGGGTGGTGGAAAAGCAAAATTACTTTACATTCCACGTGGTGTTGCGCATGGTGCAGTCAATTTGTCAGACAAGCCAGCGGCAATTCTCTACTATGTGAACAATACATTTGATCCCGATCCAGAAAACAGCGATGAACATCGACTACCATGGGATTCCTATGGTAAGGATTTCTGGGAAATGACTAAAGGATAAGCACATGAAACTTCTCGTAACCGGAGGGGCAGGATTTATCGGAGCGAATTTCATTTTGTATTGGATGCAACAGCACCCAGACGATGAGATTGTGAATATCGATAAGCTGACCTATGCAGCTAATCTAGAAAGTTTGCGGTCGGTTGAGGATAATAAGAACTATACCTTTGTTAAAGGAGATATAGCTGATTTTAATCTGGTAGAGCCACTTGTTGGTGCATGTGACATTGTTGTGCACTTTGCAGCTGAGACACACGTAGATCGTTCAATTATGGGCCCTACAGAGTTTGTTGTTGCAAATGTTATGGGAACTCAAGTATTGCTTGAAGCTGCAAGAAAGCACAATAAGCGTTTCCATCATGTGTCTACCGATGAAGTATTTGGTTCTTTAGAATTAGGTTCTGATGAGAAATTTAGTGAGACCACACCATATGCGCCTTCGAGCCCATACTCTGCCTCAAAAGCAGCTTCAGATCACTTGGTGCGTGCATATTTTGAAACGTACCAACTACCGGTAACTATTTCGAACTGCACGAATAACTATGGGCCATACCAGTTTCCAGAAAAGGTGATTCCTTTATTTATTACAAATCTTGATGAAGGGAAGAAAGTGCCACTCTACGGCGACGGACTTAATGTCCGTGACTGGATTTACGTTGAGGATCATAACCGAGGTGTGGAATTAATAATTCAAAAAGGAAAAATAGGGGAGACCTATTGTCTTGGGGGAGAATCTGAAGTGTCCAACATAGACCTGACGAAGACAATTATCACAGCCATGGGTAAAGATGATTCTTTCATTGAATATGTTGAGGACCGCGCAGGGCATGATCGAAGGTATGCAATGGATATTTCAAAAGCTCGATCGGAACTTGGATTTGAACCACACATGAACTTCGAAGAGGGAATCAAGCATACTGTTTCATGGTACATGGACAACAAAGAATGGTGGGAAAACATCAAATCAGGAGCGTACGAGGAGTATTATAAAAAACAATATTCAGACAGATAATATGGTTAAAACTCCGCTTGTTATTGTCGGAGCATACGGAATGCTCGGCCAAGACCTAGAAAAAGAATTTGCTGCAGAGAAACCTGTGCTTCTTGATAGGGATACAATGGATATTACAGATATAAACGCTGTCCGTTCAGTGTTGTCTAAAATCAAGCCTGGAACCGTTATAAATGCAGCGGCATATAACATGGTTGATGATGCTGAAGAAGAACCAGGTAAAACAATAGCAGGTAAAGTAAATGGTGAAGGACCAAAAAATATTGCTATTGTATGTGCAGAGCTTAACGCCACGTTCCTTCATTACAGCAGCGATTATGTCTTTGACGGTACAAATCAGGACGGCTACGCTGAAGACGCTCAGACTGGACCACAGAGCGCCTACGCATCATCTAAATTGCAAGGAGAGGAAAATGTGTTAGCTCAAATGGGTAAAATGTATGTGGTGCGCACATGTAAGCTATTTGGACAACCAGCGGTAAGTGAGGGAGCAAAGAAAAGCTTTGTTGATGTAATGCTCACACTTGCAGAAACCAAAGACACACTGGATATTGTCGACGAGGAGTTCGCATCACCAACATATACTCCAGATCTTGCACATCAAACACGTGTATTACTTGAGGGCGACTACAAACCAGGCATGTATCATATTACCAACAGCGGCGGCTGTACATGGTTCGAGTTTGCTCAAGAAATTTTCAACGCAGCAGGGGTGGACATTACTCTAAACAAAGTGACATCTGATGCATTCCCTCGCCCAGCATCACGACCAAAATTTTCAGTTTTACTTAATACTAAACTTCCTGCAATGCGATCATGGCAAGAAGCGGTACGAGAATATATTGCAAACCGATAGCGTGAGCGCGCTACTTAAATAGACTCAATTTCATCCATTGATAGTTGGAAAAGAATTGGAGTTCATCACCTTTGGCTGAAACTGACAGCTGTATTGGTGCAACAGTATCGGCAAGTTGCCATAATTGGCGCTGATCGCGCGGATCAATTTCAAGTGCATACACTCCATTTGTGTCTGTAAAGAATATATACCCACCTTCAGGGTGCCATTCCACTCCTGTGATTGGTGTCGCTCGTCGCGTCAGAAGTACGTATTCATTGAAAGCCGGATTAAATAACCACAATTCAAATTCAGTTGCATACAGTAATACACCGTCTTTATTCCACGCTGCATCAATAACTGCAGACTCAATACGATGATCAGGTGTGTATGTGCTGATATCATTAATCACATATGACACTTGCTGTGCAGGATCTATGAGTAAGTCTTGAGGGCCTTGTACAAACAGGAGTGTTGCGGGGTCATCCCATCCGAGGTTAGCATAATAGCTGTGGTACACTTCGGGAAGTACTTCGACATCTTCTTTCTTCACCAGATCCTGGACGGACGAGACAATTGGCTTTTGATTACGAAACAATAATACATTAGGAAACAAAATTGATTTTCCTTCTTCAAACGTTAATTGTTTCTTCCAAGGTAAAAATCCGTCCTTTTGCAATTCAATTGTGTATGCTCCCGCTTCAAACGTATCAATATATGGCGTATGACTAGGTTGGATCTCTCCATTCAGTAATACGGTCACATCTTTAGGCTCTGTCTCAATAGCGAGGGCTGCTGATACAACAACCTGTCCAGAAGATGAATCAAGTCTGTATCCAGACGCAAACAACACGAGAAAAATCATCAAAGGAATGGAAATACAAAGAAAAACCCAAAAGAGCACGGATTGAGGTCGTATACCTGTTGATTGACGTTGCGAGCTCATTCCAGTATAGTATTTAAGTATATTTTGAAAAACATGGAAACATTTGTATTACGAGGAGGCGCTAGCTTAAGCGGGGAGATACCGGTATTTGGCGCTAAAAATCATGCGCTGAAAATGATACCGGCTTGTTTTTTGTCTGCAGAGACAACGACCGTCTCAAACATTCCAATGGTTGAAGATGTCAGCCGAATGTTAGAAATTGTAGAGAATATCGGCGGCACGGTCAAGAAGATAGATTCTAACACTGTATCAATTCAGGCGCCAGGATCATTTAATGGCTCCATGCCTCTTGATATCGTTCCGAAGCTTCGTGCGTCTATTGTGTTGCTCGGTCCTTTACTTGGAAGATACGGACAAGTAGAACTTCCTCATCCTGGTGGCTGCAATCTTGGTAAGCGGCCAATTGATTTTTTCATTGAAGGGTTTAAATCACTTGGTGCAAAGGTGACAGAAAAAAAAGATTCATATCATTTTGCAGCGAAAAAAGGTTTGGTAGGAGCAGAGATTATTTTCCCAACAATAAGTGTAACTGGAACTGAAACAATGATGATGGCAGGTATTCTTGCGTCTGGGACGACCGTATTGAAAAATGCGGCATGTGAACCAGAGATAGTTGCATTGGCAGAGTATCTTGTAAGCGTCGGAGCACGCATTACAGGAGCAGGGACTCACACTATGACTATTACTGGAGGAGAATTACTTCGAGGTGGAGAAGCTCATATTATTCCGGATCGTATTGAGGCAGGATCATTTGCAATGATTGGTGCTGCAACAAATAGTGAGATCACAATTACACACTGTGACCCACAAACAATTGAAATCCCATTGAACATATTACGTTCAATAGGTGTGCCATTTGAGGTGAGTGAAGACACGATTGCCATGCACAAAAGAAAGGGTGACTTAATTGCAACCGACATAGTGACACACGAGTATCCTGGGTTTCCAACAGACTTACAAGCACCAATGTCTATTGTATTAACGCAAGCCAAGGGACAAAGCACAGTGCGAGAAACCATTTATGATGGACGTTTATTCTATACCGATACTCTTAATACGATGGGAGCGGATATTCAGTTACTAGATCCATATCGTGCGACAATCGAGGGACCAACTCCACTGCGTGGGAAAACAGTAGCCAGTCCTGATATTCGCGCAGGGATAGCCATGGTGATTGCGGGCCTTATTGCGGATGGAGAAACAACAATACAAAATATTTATCAAATTGATAGAGGATATGAACGAATCGAAGAGCGACTCCGTGCAATCGGAGCCACAATTGAACGGGTCTAATATGCGCACACCGCGATCATTGTATGCAGCATTAGGGTTAGTGATTTTAATGGCTGGTGTTGGATTTGGTTTTGCATTGGCTCAGTTTTCTGATCCGTACGCAAATCTCGATTATGAAACAGCTGCTGCAGTGGTGGATCAGGATAGACGAACAGACCATACTGGTGCTGATGTAGATTTTGATCAATTTTGGACAGTGTGGGATACCATCACTGAACGTCACGTGAATCAACCTGTTAGCGAAGTAGACCTGTTATATGGCGCTATCGCTGGTATGGTGTCTGGGCTGAATGATCCGTATTCTATCTATTTTGAACCAGTTTCATCTCAGGAATTTCTAGGTGAAATTAATGGTAGTTTTGAAGGGATTGGCGCAGAGATTGGAATAAAAAGTGAAAAATTGACTGTCATTGCTCCGTTGAGCGGATCTCCAGCAGAACAATCTGGACTTCTTGCTGGCGACATTATTATTGCAATAGATGACATTGATACCTCTTTCATGAGTCTCAACGTTGCTGTTGGATTTATTCGGGGAGAAGAGGGGACAACTGTGACGTTAACCATCAAACGCGACGGAACAGACGAACCCTTTAATCTAGAAATTCAGCGTGGACAGATTCAGATCGAGAGCGTTAAGTGGGAAATTGAAGAAGCTGGAAGCAAACGATTGGCACGCATTACACTTTCTCATTTTAATGCGGATACGAGCTTGAAATTTCAAGAGGTTATTAATGAGATTGTGCTCGAACAGCCTGATGGAATTATCCTGGATGTCAGAAACAATGCTGGCGGATTCCTTGATGCTGCGATAAGTATTGCGTCATCTTTTATTGAAAATGGGAAGGTTGTCGTCTATGAAGAGGATAGTTCTGGCACGCAAAAGCCATATACCGCAAGTGCGCCAACTCCACTTGGTGACCTAGAAACGATAGTGCTGGTAAATGGAGGTTCTGCTTCCGCATCAGAAATTCTTGCTGGAGCGCTACAAGACCATGAAGATGGCGTCGTGGTTGGCATGCAAACGTTTGGCAAAGGCACGGTACAGGATTTACAACAATATGACGATGGATCATCTCTAAAGCTTACTGTTGCGAAATGGCTAACACCGTCTCGCAATTTGATTGATGGTCTTGGAATTACTCCAGATATTATTGTAGATCGAACACCTGAAGATTATTCCGCAGATCTCGATCCACAGCTAGATGCAGCAAAACTATTCTTTTCAGACAGATCTGCGTTCGAAGCGCAATATACTGTGGAGGAGGAGATAGAGGAAGTAGATGAATCAATTGAGTAACAATCACAAAAACCATTATGAAAGTAATATTCACAAAAACAGCAGAGGTTAAAGAAGTATCAGACGGTTACGCTCGTAATTTTCTCATTCCAAATGGTGAGGCGATTGCGGCGACTCCAAAGGGCATTAAAGAAGCAGAGGCACTCCAAAAACAAAAGGGAGTGGTTGCATCAACCCAGATGAAAGAACTAGATCAACTTGCAAAAAAATGTGACGGAATTGTTGTGGAAATCTCTGCAGCAGCGAATGAAGATGGTACGCTCTTTGGCGCAGTCGCTGAATCTGCTATACTAGAGGCTGTGAAGCAAAAAGGCATCATACTAGAAGCTGCGTGGGTATCAACAACCGAGCCAGTGAAGCACATTGGCGACCACATTGTTTCTGTTGCATTACCAAATGGTGCAAAAACAACATTTACATTACGTATTAACAACGCATAAGACATGAAACATCCAAAATACATATTCGTCGTTGGGGGAGTGATGTCTTCAGTTGGAAAAGGTGTTGCAACCGGTTCTATTGGTATTATCATGCAGTCACGTGGATTTAAAGTGACTGCAATTAAAGCAGATCCATACATCAATGTAGATGCTGGCACCATGAACCCAACAGAGCATGGAGAGGTATTTGTTACTGATGATGGTGATGAAACAGACCAAGACATTGGAAACTACGAGAGATTTTTGGATGAAAGTATTTTGTCGGTCAATTACATGACAACAGGTCGTGTGTATCAAGAAGTTATTAGTAGAGAGCGTAATTTAGAATACAAAGGAAAATGTGTTGAAGTAGTTCCACACATTCCTCAAGAGATTATTCGTCGAATTAAAGAGGCACAACGTATTAGTAAAGCAGAAATTACCGTCATTGAAATTGGTGGAACCGTTGGAGAGTATCAAAATATTTTGTTTTTAGAAGCTGCTCGAATGCTCAAGAATGAACATCCTGAAGATGTGACACTTATGTTAGTGAGCTTTCTTCCAATCCCGTCAAAGATTGGTGAAATGAAAACAAAACCTACACAAACTGCAGTTCGACAAATGAATGCTGTGGGTCTTCAGCCAGATTTTGTTATTGCCCGAGCGAGCAAACCACTCGACGCAGTTCGTCGTCAAAAATTAGCTCAATTTTGTAGCATTCCAGAGGATCATGTGATATCTGCGCCTGATGCTGATCACATTTACTCAGTACCGGTTTCGTTTGAAAAAGAAAATTTGAGCAACAAAATACTCAAACAATTACATCTCACTGCTCGAAAGGTATCCGATGCACAGAGCCCTCTTTTTCAAATGAAAAAGCTCGTGCGTACCATTCACAGTGCAAAGAAAACGGTAAAAATTGGTATTGTAGGAAAATATTTCAACACAGGAGAGTTTACCCTAGCTGATTCATACATCTCAGTCCTAGAGGCTCTTAAACACGCATCTTGGCATTTTAAACATAAACCAGAGCTTGTATGGCTTGATGCAGAGGCATATGAGAATGATCCAAAGAAGTTGAAGGAATTAGCTGATTTTGATGGTATTCTGATTCCGGGAGGCTTTGGGTCACGCGGTGTTGAAGGCAAAATAAAAGTAATTCAGTATGTACGAGAAAATAATATACCGTATTTCGGACTGTGTTATGGTATGCAGCTTGCGGCTGTAGAGGCAGCGCGAAATATAGGTGGACTAAAAGGTGCAAATACAGTAGAGATTGATGAGAATCCACGTCATCCGATTATTATTGTGAATCCAAATCAACAAAAAAACATTACGGAGAAACATTACGGAGGAACACTTCGTCTTGGTAGCTATGATTGTAAATTGGTAGCAGGGACAAAGACACAAACAGCATATGGTGTAAACAAAGTTGCCGAACGTCACAGGCATCGATATGAATTCAATAATGCATATATTGCTCGCCTCGAAAAGACCGGATTGATCGTTTCTGGAGTAAATCCTCAACAGAACTTAGTTGAGATCATGGAACGAAAGGACCATCCGTGGTTTGTTGGAACACAGTTTCACCCAGAATTTCTTTCAAGACCACTTTCCCCACATCCATTATTCGTAGGATTTGTGAACGCGGCTATTAAGCGTCAAAAGACCAAAAACAAACCGAAAAAGAAATAACCGCATCGACTACGGTTATTATGAGTGTTCTAGAATTTGAAGCTATTCAACAGAAACGATCCGGACACGGCTTAACTTTCCCGTAAACAAGCGAGCCTGCTTTTTTCGAAATTGGACAACGCCTTCTTTGATAGCATAAATAGTATTGTCATTTCCCATGCGCGTACCATCTCCTGCTCTGAATTTTGAGCCACGTTGACGTATTAAAATATTACCAGAGGATACTGCTTCGCCACCGAATTTCTTTACTCCTAGTCTTTTTGATTGTGAGTCTCGTCCTAAATTAGTCGAGCCACCCGCCTTTGTATGTGCCATAATTCAATTTATTCTTAACGAACTGTGCCGGCTGATACTATCATATACCCGAAAAAGGGTCAAGTACAGTACGAATATCCTCATCTACACTTGGTTTTTTATTCACAGGAACTTCCTCAACCGCATCAAGGGGTTGAAACGGGTCATATACATCACGCGCGATATTATCTGCTCCTTCGAGTAACTTGTGTTGATGGAAGCTAATAACTTGTTCATATTTTGAGAGGTTGAGAATAGCTGGTGGACTGATAATAACTGTTGATTCTACAAGATTTTCATCAACAAACTCAGCTGAGACTCGTTCGTAGAGAATATACCCAAGCACACCAAAAAGGACGATACCAGCAGCACCAAAAAAAGAGAAAATGTGACGCATTAAAAACGTATCAATAGCCTGTTTTTCCCTTTGGCTTTTAGGATTTTTTTCTACAGCTTCTTTTTTTATCTTCATGGTATCCAAAATGAATTTGCAAAAACAATGATTTTTTGACCACGTACGTCTGTTGATAGATGGTGCACGTCCATGGTAATGGGATTGATATAAAAATCCTCTTTCTCAAGCGCGGCCAAGAACCGAAAATCATCTTCCCATGTCCCATCAATCTGTATAGTGATTGGTATTTCGGCGAGACCATTTCGTACAACGCGATCAGAGCGATGAAAACTAATATTTTGGATAACATGATACTGCGTAGCAAGTTCTTCGATGGTCTCAATAAATGAAATAACCTCCTCTTCTGGAAGGATACTTGCATCAATAATACTCTTATCACTTACTCCAACAAGATCAGTCTCGGTTTTAAGTCTTTGCTCCGTCGATTTGATTACAATAGAGGTTTGCGCAAGAGTTTCATCAAGTTCAAATCGTTTTTGCGTTAGTGATTGGATTTGAGGAATAACTACGCCAATCAGTAATCCGATAAAGATGCTTGTTTGAAAAACAAAAAACCATGGACGAATTCGACGCACTTTACTATGTTCGACCGAACGCTCAGACTCATGTGGCGCTGGTAAGGGCGCAACAGTTGGGCTAGGCGGCACTGGCGGTGGTACACCCTGCAGAGGCTCTTGCCTATCTGGGCTAGGTGGTAATGGGATTATTGGTTGTTGAGTGGTCATATATTTAGAAACCAAAATCAGAAATACGAAACGTCAGGTTTAGCTGAAATGGGATTTGTGAAGATTGTGTAAATTCTCCAAACGGAACATCTATCATGGAGAATCGTTCACTCGAATCAATTGCCGATTGAATATTTTTCAAGG
>CAZMTW010000019.1:0-12401 GCA_964569285.1 uncultured Gammaproteobacteria bacterium | reverse complement strand
TGTGAAAACAGTTGCTCGACTGCTTACATCCCTTCCAGAACTTTCAAAAGATGCGCACATCGCATCTGCAAAAGGCAAAGAAGAGCTTAATACGAAGGCAGTAAAGGAAGCTGGCTTAGCATTAGATAATAGTAAAGAAAGTGTTGATAGCATTGGCGGATTCATAATCCAAACAAAAGAAATGAACATTGACATGACATTTGAGTCATTGATCAAGTCATATCGAGCCAATAGCGAAGCTGAGGTAGCATCAATTCTGTTTGCATAGCAATTATGGCATTGTACTCATTTCTCACAGGAAAAATACGAGTGTTGGAAAGAAATCTCATCAATCAAACCGATGTAGATCGTCTTGTTGATGCTCCAGATTTCGCAGCGTCCTTTAAAGCATTAAACGACACTGACTACGGTGCTCATATGCTTGATGTCGAACCAAGTGAATTTCGCGAAGCACTTGATGCCGAATCTCGTCATGTTCGAGATTTAATGCTCGCATGGATCGATGATTCTGCTTTACTGGAATTCATGTTTCTTCAATACGATGCGCACAATATCAAATTGTATCTAAAAACCAAGCACACTGGAGCAGATGTTGAAGCAGCAGAATTGAACAGTTCTGCAACGGGATTAACCCGCGCCGAGCTGATCAAGCAAGTCATCATTCTCGATCAAAAAGACACCGTTCTACATCCCACAACTGACATGCTGTTAAAGGATTCCATGGACGCACTTGGAAGTGATCCAGACGGGTTCATGATTGACTCTACTGTAGACCGAATTCTCTTTCACATGCTCGATGAGCGTGTTCAGTTGATTCGTAGTAGTATCGTACGAGATCTATTTCGTATTCAAAAAGAAACCGCAACAGTAAAAACACTCATCCGAGCAAAACTCATGAATCTTCCTGCTGAGCGTATTCAGGCTTCATTGCCAGAAAACTTTCAGAAGCACTATGAGCTCGATCTTGAACAAGCTGCTGAGCAACTTCCAATCGATGTTCGCATTAAGAAAGCGATTGTGAACTATATTGATCACAAATTGCTCTGGGAATTTGAAAAAGAACTTGAAGAAGTGGAGCTTGATGTTATTCGTGCTACAAAGTGGAAAACTGATGGTCTCGAACCAGCAGTCGGATACTTCTATGCAAAAAACAACGCTGCTAGAAATGTGCGACTCATTCTTACAGCAAAGCAAAACGAAATCTCAGCTGAAGATATTAAACCGCGTATCCGCGCTCTCTACTAACGACTATGACCGAATACAAAATCGCTATTATCGGCACACCAGACACCGTACTTGGATTTAAGGGTCTTGGTTTAGATGTATTTGGAATTACATCTGTTGAAGAAGGCACCGAAAACCTGAAACGAATTATGGATGCGCAAGAACACGCTGTACTCTTCATTACTGAAGATTGGGTAGCACAACTCAAAGAACCGCTGGAAAAATTTCAAGGAAAAGCATTACCAGCAATTCTACCTATCCCCTCCCAAAAAGGATCAACTGGTGAAGGATTAAAAAATCTATCAAAGATTGTCGAGCAAGCTGTTGGTTCTGACATCTTAAGCTAATTAATAATGTATAGAATGTATGAGATAGCATAATGTAGTGAAGTGGCGCAGAGTGATTTTGCGGCGGCGGACAATCCGCAGCTTGGTCCGACGGTCATCGGACCTGGCGAGGACGTCCCGCCGGGGCAAAAATCACACAGCGACACAACACATACGTTGCACTATTTGATGCATTCTATGAACAACGATTAAACGACATATGAAACAAGGAACAATCACAAAAGTAGCCGGACCACTTGTACTCGCTACAGGAATGGAGGAAGCGAAAATGTATGAGGTGGTAAAGGTATCCGATGAAAAACTCATCGGTGAAATAATCGAGCTTCGCGAAGGTGAAGCTTCAATTCAGGTGTATGAAGAAACATCTGGCATTGGTCCCGGAGCTCCAATTTACCTCACCGGACAATCATTGTCTGTTGAACTTGGGCCCGGATTGCTCGAATCCATTTATGATGGAATTCAGCGACCACTTGGCGCTATCGAAGCACAGGTCGGTCCATTTATTACTCGTGGTGTTGAAGCACCTGGTTTGGATCGCACACGCAAGTGGAAATTCAAAGCAACAGTAAAAGCTGGCGACAAAGTGGTTGGCGGAGACATTATTGGTGAAGTACAAGAAACCACATTGATCAATCACAAAATCATGGTGCCACCAACCATGTCTGGAACAATCAAAGACATTAAAGAAGGTGAGTTCACAGTAGAAGAAACAGTTGCTACGCTCGACAGTGGAGATGAAATTCAACTCATGCAACGATGGTCCATTCGTGCACCACGCCCAGTAAAGCAGAAACTTCTTCCTACAGAACCGTTGATTACAGGCACACGCGTAATTGATACGTTTTTCCCTATCTTGAAAGGTGCTGCTGGATGTTCCCCTGGCCCTTTTGGATCTGGTAAAACAGTGACACAACATCAAATTGCAAAATGGTCCGATGCTGAAGTTATCCTCTTCATCGGTTGTGGTGAACGTGGAAACGAAATGACTGACGTATTGACTGAGTTTCCTGAGCTGACAGATCCAAAGACTGGTGAGCCACTCATGAAACGAACTATCTTGATTGCAAACACCTCTAACATGCCCGTAGCTGCTCGTGAAGCATCTATCTACACCGGAATGACTATTGCTGAGTACTACAGAGATATGGGATATAAAGTTGCGCTTATGGCTGACTCGACTTCTCGTTGGGCTGAAGCTATGCGTGAAATGTCTGGTCGTCTAGAAGAAATGCCTGGTGAAGAAGGATACCCTGCGTACCTTGGTTCACGTACTGCAGCTTTCTACGAACGTGCTGGATCAGTAAAATGTCTCGGTGAAGCTGATGACAGAAACGGTTCATTAACCGCTATTGGTACAGTGTCCCCTCCTGGTGGAGACCTTTCAGAACCTGTAACACAAAATACATTGCGTGTGACCAAAGTCTTTTGGGCCTTGGACGCTGCATTGGCATACCGACGTCACTATCCAGCTATTAACTGGTTGAACAGCTACTCCTTGAACATCGACCAAACAAACGAATTCATGGAAAAAGAAGCTGGAGAAGGATGGGTTGATATGCGTCGCGAGGCAATGGTTCTCTTGCAAGAAGAAGAAGGTCTACAAGAAATTGTACGTCTCGTTGGTTTGGATGCGCTTTCACACACTGAACAGCTGCTTCTACTTACAACAAAGTTACTCCGAGAAGATTATCTACAACAGAACGCATTTGATGATACTGACGCGTTTACGTCATTGAAAAAAATGTATCACATCCTTAAAGCTATTAGTACATTTTACCATCACGGTAAAGAGGCTTTAGATCGAAAAGTGGACATTCAACAATTGCGCGAATCACCAATGATCGAAAAAATCGCTCGCGCAAAAATGGTAACCGAAGACAAGCTCGAAGATCTCGAGAAACTCATCACAGAAATTGGTACATCAGTCGACGGATTATCAGCGCAAGAATAACCTAACGGCAATACATATTATGGAAAAACAGTACAAAACAATCAAAGAAGCCGCTGGACCAATCGTTATTGTCGATAAGGTTAAAGATGTTGTCTACGAAGAGCTCGTAGACATCGAGATGCAGGACGGCAGCATCAAGCGTGGACGTGTGCTTGAAATCACCGACAGACAAGCAATTGTGCAAATGTTTGAGGATACACGTGACATGAACCTTGAAGGTTCAACTGCAACGTTTCTTGGACGCACAATGGAAATCGGTGTATCAGAAGACATGCTTGGACGTATCTTTAACGGTGCTGGTGCACCAAAAGATGGTGGTCCAGCAATTATTCCAGAAAAGAAACTGGATATTAACGGTGCGCCTATCAATCCTGCATCTCGTGACTTCCCTACTGACTTTATTCAAACCGGTATTTCTGCTATTGATGGTATGAATACATTGGTTCGTGGACAGAAGTTACCTGTCTTCTCTGGAGCAGGACTCCCTCATAATGAATTGACTGCACAAATCGCACGTCAAGCAAAAGTGGTGAGTTTCAACGACAAAGGAGACATTCAAGAAAGTGATGACAAATTTGCTGTGGTCTTTGCTGCCATGGGTATTACATTTGAAGACGCAGAGTTCTTTGTGAACGAATTTAAGGAGACCGGCGCTATTGAAAACGCTGTCCTCTTCATGAACCTCGCAAACGACCCTGTTGTTGAACGTATTACTCTTCCCCGAATTGCTCTCACAACTGCTGAATATTTGGCCTTTGAGAAAGATATGCATGTGTTGGTTATTCTTACAGATATGACCAACTATTGTGAGGCGCTTCGTGAAGTTTCTGCCGCACGTAAAGAAATTCCTGGACGTCGTGGATATCCTGGATACCTCTACACTGACCTTGCTACTCTGTATGAACGAGCTGGACGAATTAAAGGCAAAAAAGGTTCAGTAACACAGATTCCTATCTTGACTATGCCTGAGGATGACAAAACACATCCAATCCCTGATTTGACCGGATACATTACTGAAGGACAAATCATGGTTTCACGTGAGCTACATAAGAAGGATTTATACCCAGCAATTGATGTGCTTCCTTCATTGTCGCGTTTGATGCAAGGTGTTGCGGGTAAAATTACTCGTGAAGACCACGCAAACGTGAAAGACCAGATGTTCGCAGCATACGCACAAGGTAAAGAAATGCGTGAGTTAGCTGTTATTCTTGGTGAAGCTGCATTGTCTGAAGTCGATCGAAAATATGTTGAATTCGCAAACAGTTTTGAGCAAGAATACATGGCACAGAGCTTCGATGAAAATCGCTCTTTGGTTGATTCACTCAACATTAGTTGGAAACTGCTCTCAATCTTGCCTAAAGCTGAATTGAAGCGTGTGAAGGATGAATTTATCGACAAGTACGGAACAAACAAATAAACGGACATGGCACGACTCAACGTCAATCCAACACGACAGGAATTCCTGAAGCTCAAGAAGAAGCTTAAAATGGCCAGCCGTGGTCATAAGCTTTTGAAAGAAAAGCGTGATGGTCTTATGAAACAATTCATGGAAACCATCCGCGAGGCAAAGGCGCTACGGAAAACCATGGAAGACACGCTTGGCGAGGCGTTTAAGAGTTTTGTATTTGCTTCTGCAGATATGCGTCCAGAAGCCATGCAAGAAGCTTTGGCAATGCCCGCAAAGAAAATTACACTAGAGTCCGAAACCAAGAATGTGATGAGTGTAAATATTCCTATCTTCACCTACAAGGAAAAAGGCGGATTTCTCTCATATTCACTTGGTACAACCGCTGCTGATTTGGATGACTCATTACGTACGTTCAGCGACGCTTTGCAAGACATGATTAAATTGGCACAAATCGAACATTCTGCAAAACTCCTAGCTGAAGAAATTGAAAAGACACGTCGACGTGTAAACGCTCTCGAATATGTATTTATCCCTCAAATTGAAGAAACCATTAAGTATATTCAATCCAAACTGAATGAGCAAGAACGTGGAACCGTTGTTACATTAATGAAGGTGAAAGATATTTTAGAAGCACAAGAAGCAGCTCTAAAAATCAAACAAGAAGCAACAGCATAAATAAAGCATCCCAGAATAATAAAACCCCATACAGGGGTTTTATTATTTTACAGCAACTACTTCCAATTTCTCATCTAAGTATACTTCACGATTTGTGCCGTCCTGTAAACGAACAGCTAATAGCGGTTGTGTCTCAACTGAATCTTGTGGACCTCCTGTAGAACCATAACTTGAATATGGCAATTCAATGGTTCCAATAACTTCCCCACTTATTACTTCTCCATTATCACCTGTAAAATCAAAAATAAATCCTACAGGATACTGTTCCAATAACATATCTTTAGTTACCAATACATCCTCCACCGCAGGACTCGATGGTGCAAGTTTCTTGCCCGGATCTTTTTCACGCTGATCAGAACGATCTCGAATTCTAGCGACTGGTTCCACTCGTGGCCTACCAATAAGACCTCTTTCAATTCTCATACTTGTTTTTTAATTACTACTTCTTGTGTTTGACGTATCTTTACAATGGAATGACTATCGAGAACGCCCCTAAAAAGAACAGTAGGATAAATCAAACATTCCTTCCCTATAACAGATCCTGGATTAAGCACTGCGCTAGCCCCAATCTCTGTCCTATCTCCAATCAGTGCTCCAAACTTCTCTAAACCAGTTTGTATTGTCTCTTGCAATGTGACTACCTTAATTTCACCAATGGGCGTCTTGACATTCGAAAGAATCACACTCGAACCAAGATGCACCTTGTAACCCAAAATTGAATCACCAACATAGTTAAAATGTGGTATAGCAACTTCATCAAACAATAATGCATTCTTTACCTCTGTACTATTTCCAACAATGCAATTGTCACCAATAATAACGTTCTCTCGAATATATGCATTAGATCGGATCACACAGTTCTCGCCAATAATAGCCGGTCCTTGTATAACTGCACCAGGCTCCACAATAGTTCCCGCACCAAGTGATACGCGCTCGCCAACATGTGCATGTGGGCTCACATCACCTTGTGACGTAGAGTCCTGAAGTGTGTATTCGATATATTCTTCAAGCAATGGTAACACCTCCCACGCATACTTCACATCTTTAAAAATCTCCGCATGATCGGTGTGTGTGAGGTCAAATAATTCTTCTACTGTTAGCATACTAATCGAGTAATGTTGTTTCGTCGATATCGTCTATTCGTTCTATTTTGTCGCCCAATTTACTGTAATCTGAGGTAGCACGCTCCACAGCTGCCTTTGCATGCGTTACGTGCGTTTGTAGCACTCCTAGCGACTCCTCAAACCGCTTTGCATCCTTCTGAATGCCGTGAATTGCAGCAATAATGTGACGCGTGGCCTCTGCGACCTTTTTACCCTGCATCCCCATCATAATAACACGCAAAAAGTAATAAAACGAGTTTGGCGAGACGAACAATACCTTTCTCTCAATTCCATGAAGGTTAAGCTCTAAATCGTCTCTAATAATCTCATAATATACAGCTTCCGACGGCACATACATAACTGCAAAATCCACAGTCCCCTCGTCCGGCAAAATATACTTCTTAGCAATATCGTTAACATGTTTCTTTACATCTTTCATGAAAACATTGCGAAACATCGCTTCATCTGCCTCTGATTCTGCTTTCATCATGCGCTGAAAATTCTCCATTGGGAATTTCGAGTCAATAGGCACAATACCATCTTCTGTTCTAAGAATCGCATCAACAATTTGACCTTCAGCAAATCGATACTGCATCTGGAATGATGCTGACGGAAAATACTGATCCAACATTTGCTTAAGTACTTGCTCACCAATATTTCCGCGTAGTTTAGGGCTCTTAAGGAAGTCCTGCAACGCCTGCATATTTCTTCCAATCTCCTTCATTGAACCAAGTTCATTATTCACCTGCCCAATAACCTTTGCCGCGTTGTCTAGCCGTTCGTTTATACCGTCAGAAACCTTGTCCAGACGCATTTGCATGCCCTGGAGATTTTGGTTCATCATCTGCACTGATTCCTTTTCAGCACCTCCATTATCCTCCTTCTTGCGCGACATCAAAAATATCCCTACCACGTTTATGAGCAGGATAACACCGAGAAATACAAGCAATATCGTATCATTCATCTGTCACACTATAACAGATTTCCACTAAAATTGAAACAAATCCTTGGTATTATTGGTAGTCTGAGCAGCAACTTCTTCTAATGGAATACCTTTTAGCTCTGAAATCTGCTCAGCTACATGCTTCACAAATGCAGGCTCATTACGCTTTCCACGCACTATCTGCGGCGCCAAATACGGCGAGTCAGTTTCTATTAGCAATCTATCCAGCGGAACCATCTTCGCTATTTCTTGCAACTCCTGTGCATTAGGAAACGTGACAATCCCAGTAAAACCAATATACAACCCAAGGTCCAAAATCTTCTGCGCTTGCTCCATAGTACCAGTAAAACAATGTACTACTCCTCTCACCTGCCCACCAGGTCCGCTGCTACCAGCTTCGTTATCATTAAAGTCTTTCACCATCTCGACAAAGTCATCATACGCATCTCGGCAATGAAAAATATGAGGCTTACCGATTTCTCGTGCAAAACCCATAATCTCATACAGCGTCTCCTTCTGCAACGTTACATACTCATCTGTTGTCATGTCATCACCAACGTAGTCGTCTAGATGAAAATAATCCAAACCAGACTCCCCTACAGCAACCACCTTATCGCTTTTGGCTAACTCAAAAAACTTCCATTTATCCCATTGCTCTGACTTTGTAGTAAAAAAATACTCCTCTCCATCAAGAGTTGCTGACTCAGAAATATCTTTCGCTAAATGAATTGGATGAATGCCAATCGCCGCCACCATGCCATCTCCTACTTCCTCAGCAATTTCAATAGCACGCTTACTTGTAGCATAATTCGTGCCCACATTAATCATGTGCACATCATCTGCAAATGCACGCTCAACAACATCCCGCCAATCTTTTTCAAACGGCTTAAAGTTTACGTGTGCGTGTGTATCAATTAATCTCACTGTACCTATTCTTTTAATCCAACAATCCCCTTAATCGCTGTAACACTTTCTCGAAGTCCTTTATCCGCATATATTCGACTAATCACCAACCTACCAAAACTGTAACGAATACCTGCAGAAGTAATAGCTGCCTTAGGAATATCTGCTTTCGTATCAAAATTAATAACCAACCCACCTTGACCAATGACGTTCTCTGGACGAATAGTTGAACCGTCTGGCGTTGCAACACCTAAATGCACTTTGGTGACGTGCTTAGTCGGAATTTGCATTGGCTTATATGAAAATCCAGTGCCCATGGTCACATTTTCTGCATCAACACCCAACATCAATGGTGGGTTCATGATGTACGGCACAAGACGGGCAAGGATAATGAGAGGAACAATGCCAAAAAATACACCAGCTGCAATGTTAAGTAAAAACGGACTATCGCTCACTTCCGATGGAATAAGCCAGTTATGCAACACCAAAATTTCCAACCCAAAATATAAAAAGACCAATGCAATGACGATAAAAATACCGATAGGAATACGCGAAAGATGAATTTCGAACGAAGTTGATATATGTGTAGAAGACATAAAATTGTAATTAATGTTTTAAAATTAAATTGAAAGGGGTTCTGCTAACACGTCCACTACATCTGGCACAACAGTATCTGGAATCACTTCGTCAGGAACAACATCTGGTACACCTTCTTCAATAACATCCTCAACAACTGCTTCTCCCTCGATAACCGCTTCATCAGAAAAACCACCAACATACGAATCAAGTGAATCTGCAATAAGCGGCGCGTACAACACAGAAAGCGGCATGACACTACTTGCAACAACAGATTGGTTTACTGTTGTCGATACTGTACCGTTATGTGAAAATGCATTCGCAACAAACGAAACAGCACTAATAACAAAAATTGTAATCACAACACTCAACAATCCGCCCAACACGCGATTAAACGTCTTGAGAAACGGAATGATAGAAAGCAACTTAAATACTTTATCGATCAACCATGCCAGTACACCAAATAATTTACTGACAATAGAGAGAATAACCAAAAATACAATGGCAGTAGTCCATTGACCATCTCCAAATGTCGGCGCAAACTGCGGTGTCCATATACTCGCTGCCCAAATACCAACAATAAATCCAACAAACGTACCAAGTTTATAGACAAACCCAGCACGAACACCAGAAATAAGAGAAGCGGTGAGCCAGACAATGAGGACAATATCTAGCCAGAACATATTTATTTCTCAGAATCTAATCGTGGAAACATTGGCTCAGACTTGGCCATGACTTCTGCGGAAAGAATACTGGATAATTTCTGAGCCGTATCAGGAATAAATGGAACCAACCAATCCGCTACAAGTTCAAGCGCAAACAATAAATGCTGCAATACTTCTTTCAATTTCTGTGTATCACTTTTTGCCAACTCCCATGGCTGATGTTGCTCAATATATTCATTTGCATCATCAATAACCGACCACACCACACCAAGCGCCCTACTGAATTCCAATTGATTCATATGGACATGATATTCCTCTTTCTCCTTATTTCCATAATCCTGCTCACGTGGTGAAGACTCTAGATCCCCTTTAAAATATTTCTCTACCATGTTTGTCACTCGAGAAACCAAATTTCCTAATCCGTTTGCCAAATCAGCAGAATACCGTTCTTCTAAACGACTAAAAGAAAAATCTCCATCATTTTCAAACGCAACTTCACGCAATAAAAAGTATCGCAGCGTATCCACGCCATACTTCTCTACCAATTCAATCGGATCAATGACATTTCCAATCGTTTTGCTAATTTTTTGACCTTCAACAGTAACAAATCCATGCACGCCAATCTGTTTTTCCGGCTCCAATCCTGCAGACATCAGCATGGCAGGCCATACGACGGTATGAAAACGATTGATGTCCTTTCCAATAGTACGGAAATCAGTAGGCCACAATCGAGCGAATTGCTCATCATCTTGCCCATATCCTGCAGTGGTCACATAATTCATCAACGCCTCGAACCACACGTACATAACCTGTGTATCGTCACCTGGCACAGGAATACCCCATGACATCTTTGATACATCACGTGAAATAGAGAGATCTTCAAGCCCACCCTTTACCAACTCCTTCATCTCATTATATTTTGCTTTTGGGATGATAAAATCTGGATGAGACTCATAAAACTCCAGCAACCGATCTTGGAATCGCGACAGACGAAAAAAATAATTTTTCTCTTTTAATATTTCAGGTTTTTTCTGATGGTTCGGACACAACCCATCCTCAGTCAAATCTTTTTCCGTTTTAAACTCTTCACAACCGACACAATACAATCCTTCGTATTCATCTTGCTCAATATCACCTGCCTCGGCAATGACCTGCCACATTTTCTGTGCCGCAATCTTATGCCTCTCTTGTGTTGTGCGTACAAAATCATCTGGATAAATATGTAAACGATCCAATAATGCTTCTAGCTCATCTCCCATTTCATTCACATATTCTAAAGGAGTTTTCCCAAGCGCAATAGCGACATCGGCATTTTTTTGTCCATGCTGATCTATACCATGCACAAACAACACATCATCTCCCATGTGTTTTCGATAACGAGCTACCGTATCTGCATAAAAAAACTCAATAGCATGACCAACATGCATCGTTCCATTGGCATACGGTATTGAAGAATTGATGTAAAATTTTTCACTCATTCGATTTCATCTTTAACCTCCCCCGTTGGCATCTCTAAATGATTATCTTGTTTAATTTTTTCTCGAAACACATCTTCAAGAAAAATCCAAATAATAGTTGTTGCCGGCACCGCCAAAATCACACCAGCAATCCCTGCAATTTGAGCACCAATTAACATAACAGCAATGATCACAATAGGATTTAATCCAACTGCCTTTTGCATCAACTTAGGTACAATGGCCTGATTCTCAATTTGCTGTAATACGAGATAGAGAATAATAACACCAACTGCTTTCCATGGAGAGTCAGTCCACGCAAAGAATATGGCAGGAACAGCAGCAATAAGCGGACCAAGAAACGGAATAAACTCGACCAATCCTGCAAACACACCAAGCACTAACGCATATGGAACTTGCAACAAGAACAACCCCATAAATGCGAGTAGTCCAATAATGAGCATGAGCAATAGTTGACCACGCAACCACGATCCCATTTTCTTTTGAATATGATTTGTTTTTTGAACAAGATATGGCTGGTATGCAATAGGTGCAACAGAACGAACAAACTTCTTTACACCATCTTCTTCAATTGTGAGATAAAATGTGAATACAAAAACAATAAGAAGAGTCAGTATTGTGCCGAATACACCAGAAACTGCTCCAAATACTTCTGACGTTAAATTCGTTAATGTGGAATTAAAGTTAACAAGATTACGTTGCAAATCACCAACAATGGTAATATCAGGATTTTGCATGACATACTGATAAAAACCATTGATTTGAGGAGCATACCCCTGTAACGAACCTGCTATCTCAAATACCTCATTGATAAACGGTGGAATAATCAAATAAACAACCGCACTAAACACCGTGACAATCAAAAAATACATTCCTAAAATACTCACACCACGTGGTACGCGATTCCGTTGCAAACGATCGACACAAGGATCAAGCGCTGACGCCAGCACCCATGATACAAAAAGCACTCCTAACACTTCCTTGACTGTCCACAATAAATACGCGCCAACCAAAATACCGATTACTTTTATAATTGTTCGTGTTGATATTCGAATTTCTTGAACCGAAAGAGTCTCAGTCGGTGCTTCGCTCGATGTTAAAGTTATTTTTTTTCGTCTTGTTGGAGGCATA